>JBOGMA010000251.1:0-11196 GCA_050746465.1 Acidobacteriaceae bacterium | reverse complement strand
AATCGGACGCCGCCGGCAACTATGTGGTGCCTCTTCTTCCTCCCGCCGACGGTTACGAGGTCACCGTCTCAAGGACCGGCTTCAATCAAGTAAAGCGCGGCGGCATCACTCTTCAGGTCGCACAGGTCGCGCAAATCAATATCCAGCTTGCGGTCGGCTCCGTGAAGCAAACCGTGGTGGTCACGGGAGCGCCTCCGCTGCTCGATACACAGACGTCGTCTACCGGCCAAGTCATTACCGCGCGCACCATCAGCACCCTGCCGCTGAATGGCCGCAGCAGCTTTCGACTCATTCAACTCACGCCGGGCGTGACGTTCAACTCATCGGCCTACGGCCAGTTTGGCGACGTCGCCGTAAACACCACTTGGGACACCAACTTCTCCATCAGCGGCGGTCAGGCCCAGAGCAATGAAATTCTGATCGATGGAATCCCCAGCACCACCGGCTTCTTCGACCAGATCACCACGATTCCAAATGTCGACGACACCGAAGAGTTCAAAGTGGAAAGCAACAGTCTTTCCGCGGAGTACGGTCGCTTCGGCGGCGGCGTCATCAACGTCACCACCAAATCCGGCACCAACGATCTGCACGGAACTGTCTACGAGTTCCTGCGCAACTCCGCGTTGGATGCGAATGACTATTTCGATGCAAGAGCCGGCAAGTCAATTCCTCAATTCAAAATGAACCAGTTCGGATTCGCCGTCGGCGGCCCCGTCTACATACCCCACATCTACCACGGTCGCAATAAAGCCTTCTTCTTCGTGGACTATGAAGGCACGCGCCGGATCAAGGGTTCAACCTTCCAGACCACTGTGCCGACCGACCTCCAAAGACAGGGCGACTTCAGCCAGACTTACAACGCGGCGGGCAAGCAGGTTACGATCTACGACCCATTCTCCACCAAGGTGAACCCTGCCAACCCCAAGCAATACATCCGCACCGCCTTCGACGGAAACAAAATCCCCGTGCTTGACCCTGTCGCTCTTAAGCTCATGAGCTACTATCCCGAGCCAAATACGCAAGGAGCGCCAAACACCGGAGCCAACAACTACATCAGCAACGCGCCGCTGCGCGTCAACCAGAACAGTGGAAGTGTCCGCATCGATCAGAACGTCAACCAGCACTACCACTTCTTCTCCAGGTTCGGATGGCTCTTAACTGATCTCACTCAACCCGATACCTTCGGGAATGTTTCTGACGGAGGCCCCGGAGCGGTCGGCACAACCAAGTTCCATAGCTGGTCGCTCGCGTTTGACAACACCGTGACCATCAATCCCACTCTCCTGTTGACCATCGACTACGGATACGCCCGCTGGTATCAGGCCCGCCAAACCCGAAGCTATGGATTCGACAGCTCCACCCTCGGCTTCCCCGATGATTTCGTGAACTCGATCACCATTCCCATGTTCCCCTCGATCAACGTAGCCGGCTATGGCGCGATGAACGGCCAGAGCTATCTGATCAACGGCAATGATTCGCACAGCCTGCTCACATCGCTCACAAAAATTTACGGCAGGCAGACGTTCATCATGGGTACTGACGTTCGCCTGCATCTCATTAATTTTTTCAACGTAAATTCAAGTGCCGGTAGCTTCAGCTTCGCCAAGGCCCAAACGCAAGGCCCCAATCCCAACACCGCGAGTTCCGTCGCGGGCGATGGGTTCGCCAGCATGCTGCTCGGCGTCGGCAGCGGTGGCTCCATGCCTATCGGCTCCGGAAACGAATTGAAGGATTGGTACGCGGCAGCCTACCTACAGGACAACATTCGGCTCACAAACAACCTGACATTGAACCTCGGGCTGCGCTATGAGGAAGAAAGCCCCTACACCGACCGCCACAATAAGCTGAATTACTTTGATCACGACATACAGAGTCCGGCTGCCAATTCCTCTTTCCCAAACCTGACCGGCGGACTGGTGTTCGCGGGCGTGAACGGCGCTCCCAAGAATGTGTACGACTGGAACACAGTCCAGTTCGGCCCACGCGCTGGATTCTCTTACAATCCATTTCACAAAACGGTCATTCGGGCCGGCGGGGGAATCATGTATGCGCCTCTCGAAATCAGCAACAACGCCGTCGGATTCAGCCCGAATGTCGGCTTCAGCGCCTCCACAAGTTGGGAAGCTACCACGAATGGCGGCCTGATTCCTCAGAACTTGCTCAGCAATCCCTATCCACAAGGCATCGTACAGCCGAATGGAAGCTCACTGGGCGCTGCCACAAGTCTCGGACAGGGTTTCAGCGTCTGGGATGCGCAGCCCAAAACTCCTCAATCCTACCAGTGGAATTTCGGAGTTCAGCAGCAGCTTCCGTCCAACATCCTGGTTGAAGCCGCTTACGTAGGCAGCCGCGGACTCCACCTCGCGCATAACTTCAACATCAACACGCTCGATCCAAAGTATTTCAGCATGGGAACGGCCTTGCAGACCGAAGTACCCAACCCATTTCAACCCTACGTAAGTGTCGGCGTTCTTTCACAGCCTAAGGTGGACCAACTTCAGCTTCTCCTCCCGTTCCCTCAATTCACCGGCGTTTCCGTCGAAAACATGACCTGGGGCGGCTCCAACTATCAATCCGCGCAATTCAAAGTCAACAAGAGGACAAGCCACGGCGTCTCCTTTCTGGCGGCTTACACCATCAGCAAGTGGATGTCGAATATCCCTTCCCAGGACGCGAACATCGGCCCCACCAACAACACCGGCGTCCAAACCTTCTATGATCTCGCCGCCGAGAAGTCGCTCTCCGAGAACGATATTCCTCAGTCTCTTATCTTGAATGCGGTCGTCGACCTGCCCTTCGGTCAAGGCCGGTCGCTGCTCTCAAGCGCTCACGGAATCGTACAAACGATGGTCGGCGGCTGGAAAGCCTCGGGAATTCTGACCGAACAGAAAGGCGTTCCCCTGGTCTTCACCGCTCCCATTACCGACGGCGGCAACCGGCCCAACTGGGTCCCAGGCGTCAGCCCAAAGCTTTCCGGCTCACGCTCGACTGCCGACAAAGTATCGGAATGGTTTAACACCGATGCCTTCGCAATTCCTCCGGCCTTCACTCTCGGCAACGTATCGAGAACCACCGGCGCGGTTCGCGGACCCGGCGTCCAGAACCTCGACTTTTCCCTGGATAAAGAAACCCAGCTTTTCGAAAGGCTCCACATGCAGTTCCGCGCCGAAGCCTTCAACCTTACGAACACTCCGCATTTCGGCTTGCCGAATACGGGCGCCAACAGCAACACCTTTGGACAAATCAACAGCGTCCGCTCGTCTCCGCCTCCGCGCGAGATTCAGTTCGCAGTCAAGCTGATGTTCTAACGTACAAAGGGGGAACAGCGCCGCTGTTCCCCATCCCACCGCGTACACTAACGTCAATTCAACTTCCGAATAGCCTCTGGAGCGTCACTACATGAATCGCCGCGACTTGCTCAAATCTTCCCTGCTGACGGCAGGCGCGCTGGCTACCACTCAGGCTGGCGCGGCCGAACTTGCTCAAACGCCCACCCAGAAGCCAAAACATATCTGGCCTCATCCACCGGAAGAGTTGAATGGCGGACGAATGCCGAACATCCTGTGGATTTGTCCCGACATGCAGCGGTTCGACACCATTGAGGGTCTCAATAACAAATACATCAAGACCCCCAACCTGAAGAAACTCATGGCTGAGTCCGTAACGCTCACCCATACCTATGTACAGAACCCTGTGTGCTCGCCATCGCGTGCCAGCTTCCTCACCGGAAGGTATCCGCACACCACAGGCTTGCGTGCGCTCGGGCAGCGCATTCGCCCCGACGAACGCCTTGTCACCAAGGCGCTCTCTGACGCCGGATACGCCTGCGGACTTTCCGGCAAGCTCCATCTTTCGCCCACCTTTGGAGGCCGTCTCGAAGATCGTATTGACGACGGCTACAGCGTCTTCAAGTGGAGCCACGACATCAGCAATACCTGGCCCGGACACAATATGTGGCGCGTCTGGCTCGGCGAGAAGGGTGTCAAAATTCCCGAACCACCTAAGGGGCAAGGCCCCGCATGGGGAATGCCCCTCGACCCCAAATACACGCAGACCGCCTGGTGCTCCGACATGGCCATTGAATTCATTCGCGGACAGCGGCAGTTCAACCCGTGGCTAATGTCGGTGAACATCTATCAGCCTCACGCGCCCTACTGGCCAACTGCGGAATACCTCAGCCACTATCGCCCTGAAGATATCCCCGCTCCGAACTATCATGAAGGCGAGTTAGACAACAAGCCCATCTACCAGCAGATTAAGCACAAAGAGGGTAGAGGATCCTTCGCCAAAACCAGCGATTACGAACACCGCAAGATCAAGGCCGCTTACTACGCCATGATCGAACAGGTGGACACCGAAGTAGGCCGCATGCTCGACGCACTTGAAGAATCAGGTCAGGCCGACAATACCATCGTGATCTTTATGAGCGATCACGGCGAAATGCTGGGCGACCACGGCATGTTCCTGAAAGGACCTTTCTTCTACGAGGGAGCCATCCGCGTCCCGATGATCATTCGCTGGCCCGGAAAGTACAAAGCCGGCCTGCGCAGCGATGCACTCGTCGAAATGGTCGATCTCGCTCCGACCCTCATGGAGGCCGCGGGTTTGCCGATCCCTGTCGGCGTGCAGGGCCACTCGCTTACGCCGCTGCTTACCGGGAAAACCAAGGAGCACCGCGATTCCATCTATTGCGAATTTTTTGATTCCCTGCAACTCTACAACCCGCCCCCAATGGCTACCTGCGTAAGAACTGATCAATATAAGTTGGTCTATTATCAGAACCTCAGTAGCGGCGAGTTATATGACCTCAACAAAGATCCATCGGAGACCTACAACCTTTGGGATTCCTCAAACGCGCGTCCAGTTCGAGAAGAAATGATGCACACGCTCGTTTCGCGCATGGTCGATACTGTAGATCCAATACCCGAACGCAAGTGCATGTGGTAACGCATATTCATGTTTCCATCTCGGACTGTATTTACCCCATAAGTCCGGGATGGAATCGATCAACTAATCACTCTCAATGAATCAGCAACTTTCTGTCCGACTAATTTATGAGGTGTTGCCTTTCAATGAAGGTCCGCTGCCGCGCCATTCAATTTCTCCTTTCTCTTTTTGTAATTTCCGCGCTGGCCGCAACCGCTCAGACCAGTGCGCCCGCTCCTCTACGCGCCCCCGCGACACCTTTGGTGACTCACAACCCCTACTTCAGCATCTGGTCCATGGCTGACCATCTTACCGATGCTCCCACCAAACACTGGACCGGCGCGGACCAAGCGATGAATGGCATCATCCGCATCGACGGAAAAAACTACCGCTTCCTCGGCGCAACCGGCCGCCGTCAGGGGCTTCCCGCGTTGAAGGAAGTCAGTCACACCATCACCCCCACCCGCACTATCGTCGTAATGACCAGCCCGGAAATCGAGCTTCACATTGAATTTATGACGCCCGCTTTCCCCGACGACATGAAACTAATGGCACGACCTGTGACCTACCTCACCTGGACGGTAACATCCCGCGACGGGCACTCTCATGATGTCTCGCTCTACTTCGACGCCGCTGGAACGCTGGCCACGAACGACCCCGGCGAGCAGGTCCTGTGGTCTCGCGGAGCGGTCAACGGACTGAATCTGCTTCGCATCGGCACGCAGTCCCAGCCTGTGCTGCAGCGCTTCGGAGACAACGTCCGCATCGACTGGGGATGGTTCTACATCGCCGTTCCGCAGGATGAAAACGTGCAACTCGCCGCCGGAAACCAGAGCTATCGTCAGTCGTTCCTAACGAAGGGAACTTTTCCGGCTTCAGACGATCTGGAACAACCGCGTACGCCGCAGAGCCATCATCCCGCGGCTCCCGCTCTCAACGTAATGTTCGCTCTCGGCTCGGTCGGAGCAGCACCCGTCTCGCGCCATCTCCTCCTCGCCTACGACGACATCTATTCCGTCGAATACATGCATCGCAAGTTGCCCCCGTATTGGCGCACTGAGTTCCCGACCTTCGCCGGCATGCTGGAAGCCGCTGCGCAGCAGTATCCAGCGCTTGAAAAACGCGCCGCAAGCTACGATTCAGAGCTTCAGTCCGATCTAGTCCGCAGCGGTGGCCCGGAGTACGCCTCCATCGCCACCTTAGCCTTTCGACAAGCCATTGCAGCGCACACGCTGGTTGAAGACGTGAATGGCGTGCCCTTCTTTATGCCGAAGGAGAACTTCAGCAACGGCTCTATCTCAACCGTTGACGTTATCTACCCCTCCGCGCCCATGTTCCTCCTGCTAAATCCCAAGCTCGTTGAAGCTCAACTGGAACCAGTGCTGCGCTATGCCGAATCCTCTCGCTGGAAATTCCCGTTTGCTCCACACGATCTCGGAATTTATCCCCTCGCCAACGGCCAGCTATACGGCGGCGGCGAAGAAAGCACCGTCAACCAGATGCCGGTCGAGGAATCCGGCAACGTCCTAATCCTTGTCGCGGCCATGGAACACGCCGAGCACAACACAGAGTTCGCCCAGCGCCATTGGCCGCTCCTCACAAAATGGGCCGACTACCTCATGGCCAAAGGCCTCGATCCTGAGAACCAACTGAGCACCGACGACTTTGCAGGCCACCTCGCCCACAACGCGAACCTATCCATCAAAGCCATCGAAGCTCTCGGAGCCTACGCGCAATTAGCCGGAGAACTCCAGCACCCAGACGTTGCCCAGCACTACCATTCCGCCGCCGCTCGCATGGCGCAGCAATGGATCAAGATGGACCAGGACGGAGACCACTTCCGCCTGGCATTCGATAAGCCCGGAACCTGGAGCCAGAAGTACAACCTCGTCTGGGACTCAGTTCTCGGACTGAACCTTTTCCCCGCGAGCGTAAGCCAGGAAGAAATCGCCTTCTATAAACAACATCTGAATCCCTATGGGCTTCCGCTCGACAATCGCGCCACCTATACCAAGCTCGATTGGCAGTTATGGACCGCGACCCTCACCACCAATCAGACCGACTTCCAAACATTTGTGCATCCGGTATTCAAGTTCCTCAACGAAACTCCCGACCGCGTCCCAATGACTGATTGGTACGACACCATCTCCGCGCACCAGGTTCATTTCCAGGCGCGCTCTGTGGTGGGCGGCGTATACATCAAGATGCTTAAGGACCCGACGCTCTGGCATAAGTGGGCAAGTCGCGTTAACTAGAGGTATAAGTGACAAACCTAAAGGTACCTATATTCAACGCAACTCAAACCATCTCCGCATTCCTGCTTCTCGGCTTGCTTCTTCTCTTTGCGCCGCTTCTCAAGGCGGCGCAAAAGCCTCATGTCCTCATGATTTCGATCGATGGCATGAGGCCCGACTACGTAACAGCAGCGCAGGCGCACCATCTCCATCTCCCAACGCTGCAATCCTTCCTCAAAGACGGAACCTATGCCGAAGGAGTTACCGGTGTCCTTCCTACCGTAACTTATCCGAGCCATACCACTCTGGTTACGGGGGCCTGGCCTTCACAGCACGGCATCTTTGCCAACGGCAAGTTCGATCCCTTGCACAACAAACGCCACGACAGCTACTGGTACGCCAGTGATATTAACGTTCCCACATTGTGGGAAGCAGCCTCCGCCGCAGGACTAACTGTCGGCAACGTAGGCTGGCCCGTCACCGTCGGAGCCAAAGGCATCGACTATTCCCTTCCCGCCGTTCCCCCGTACGAGGTCCGAAGTGCCGACGACGAGCCGCACTTTCTCAACCAGCCCTATGACCACCCCGCCGGACTTCGCAAGCAACTCGACGCGACGCTTCCCGCGAACATGCCTCCGGGTTATGAAAAGCGCTTCTACTGGGGCCTGGCCGTCATTGAGCGCTACCATCCCGACCTCATGCTGGTCCACCTGGCCCGACTCGATCACGTCGAGCACATGACTGGCCCTTTCAGCGCGGAAAGCGATCGCACCATCGAAGCCATCGATAGCGAGGTCGCACAACTCATCGCCGCCGAACGAGCCGTTGACCCCAACAGCATCATCGTCATCGTTTCCGACCACGGATTCTCGCCCCTGCACACGCGCGTGAATCTCGGCGTCTTGTTTGTGCGTGCCGGATTGATTCAGCTCAGAGCGACCCAAGCTGGGAGCCAGCGGACAGATATCGCATCCTGGCAAGCCCAACTCTGGCCGACCGGAGGAACAACCGCAATCCTCCTTCGCGACCCATCCGACTCCGCTGTTCGGGACAAAGTCAAAGCCATCCTAAAGAAGGCCGCCGCAAATCCTGACTACGGAATCGAGCAAGTATTAACACGCGCACAGACCCTCCAGCAGGGAGGCTTCGCTGATCCCCGAATGATTTTCGTCGTCGCCTGGAAACCGGGCTATGCCGGTGGCGGGGCACTTACGGGCCCGGTCGTCGTCTCCGGGCTCAAGGCCGGCACGCACGGATATCTCGCCCACCACCCCGAGCTTCACTCTTCCTTTTTCATGGAAGGCAAGGGCATCGCGAAAGGCAACAATCTCGGCGAAATCGACATGCGCCAGATCGCCCCGACAGTAGCCAAACTTCTCGGAGTAAAACTGATCGGTGCAAAATTACCGCCCGTCCGCTATGCGGGCCGCCCCTAACACAATCAAGCGAAGGAGAAGCCATGAAGACCAGAAGAGAATTTTTGCAGCAGGGGTCAGCCGCATCCGCCGGCCTGCTCTTGTCATCGCAGGTAGCAAAGGCCTCAAGCCTGGTCAATGGAGAACCATCGGGCTCGCGACCCAACATCGTCCTGATGCTCGCTGACGACATGGGCTTCTCCGACATCGGCTGCTACGGCTCGGAAATCGAAACGCCCAACCTGAATAAACTCGCCGCCGGCGGTCTGCGATTTAAGCAGTTCTACAACAATCCACGCTGCTGCCCTTCGCGCGCCTGCCTCATGACCGGCCTTTACCCACACCAAGCCGGAATGGGAATGATGGTCGTCGACTACAAGCGCTATCCCTATCCGGCATACGCGGGCGATCTCAGCCGGAGCTGTGTCACCATCGCCGAGGCACTGCGCGCCGGCGGATACCGCACCGCGATGACCGGCAAATGGCACCTCACCCCGCCTGTCGGAGTCGACAAGCACAATTGGCCCCTCCAGCGAGGATTCGAGAAGTTCTTCGGTACTATCGTCGGCGGCGGAAGCTACTTCAATCCCTCCACCCTAACCCGCGACAACACGCCCATTCAGGCCAAGCGAGACGAAGACTTCTACTACACCGACGCCATCGGTGACCATGCTGTGCAATTCATCGACGAACTCGGCCACGGCAAAGAACCGTTCTTCCTCTATACCGCATTCACCTCAACACATTGGCCGTTGCACGCGCGCGAACAGGACATCGCCAAATACAAGGACCGCTACCAAACCGGTTGGGACTCGCTCCGGCAGGAGCGCCACCAGCGCCAAATACAAATGGGCATAGTCGAAGAGAAATGGGGAATCACCAAGCGTGACCCGCGCGTTCCGCCGTGGGAACTGGCATCCTTCCACGAGTGGGAGAGCCACCGCATGGCCGTCTACGCCGCGCAACTCGACCGCATGGACCAGAACATCGGCAAAATCGTAAGCAAGCTTGAACAAATGGGCATCGCCGACAACACGCTCATCTTCTTCATGGCCGACAACGGCGGCAACTACGAAGAGTTCGGCGTCCCCGCCACCAACGCCAACCGCCCCATCTGGCTGCCTTACGAGACCCTCGACGGCCGTCCCGTGCGCGTCGGCAACCGGCCCAACATAATGCCCGGCCCCGAAGATACGTGGCAAAGCTACGGAATCCCCTGGGGCAACTGCAGCAACACGCCCTTCCGCCTCTACAAACATTACGCGCACGAAGGCGGTATCAGCACGCCCCTCGTCGCACACTGGCCCGCGGGCATCAAGCAGAAGAACGCGCTCACCAACGAGATCGGCCACGAGACCGACATCATGGCCACCTGCCTCGACGTGGCCGGCGTACCGTATCCCTCAACCACCATTTCCGGACAGGCCCCGCCGCCGCTCGAAGGCAAGAGCCTCAAGCCCATCTTCGAAGGAGGCACGCGCGACCGTGGCCCCATCTTCTGGGAGCATGAAGGCAACGCCGCCATGCGTGACGGCAAGTGGAAGCTGGTCTCCCGCTTCCCCGACTATTGGGAACTGTACGACATGGACGAGGACCGCACCGAAATGGACGACCTTACGGACAAGTATCCGCAACGGGTAAAAAGCATGGCCGCCGACTACCAGAAGTGGGCAAAGTACGTTGGAGCCCAACCCTGGCCCATGCCGCAAACGCCGCAAAACGTGCGTCAAGGCGCCATGCCCTCACCCGGATACCTGCGCCGCGATATGGAGTAATTCGCTCCCTCGCCGCTCTGCAGCCTGTCTTCGGAGAACGCGCGCGGAATGCGAGTTGATGAAAGATACAGGTAAGCAGATGGAAGATAATTTACATTTCCAGTAAAGAGACGCATTGCGAGGAGCCAATTCCTATGAAACTGGCGTGCTCCGGCAACAATGGATGGAGCGGCTACCGTCCAGGCAAGAACTCGATACACGGGGGTGACTGATGAAGGCGATTGTGGTGACGGATAATGCCGCGGGAACGGCCGGAGCGAAACTGGTGGAGAGGCCCCAGCCGCAGGCGGCGATCAACGACGTCGTTGTTGAGATTCACGCGGCGGGATTCACCGGGGATGAGCTATCGTGGCCCTCGACCTGGACCGATCGGGCTGGCCGTGACCGGACGCCTTCAATCCCCGGACACGAATTGGCCGGAGTGGTTACCGCTCTCGGCTATGGAACGACGGGGCTGTCGATTGGACAGCGGGTGTTCGGCCTCACGGACTGGTATCGCGACGGCGCACTGGCGGAGTATGTGGCGGTCGAGGTGCGCAACCTCGCGCCTCTGCCGGGCGACCTTGACTTCACGGTGGGCGCGGCGCTCGTAATGCCGGGCCTCACCGCGTGGCAGGGGCTGTTCGAGCATGGTCGCCTTCAGGCGGGACAGAGCGTCCTCGTCCACGGTGCGGCGGGCGTAGTCGGTTCGATGGCGAGCCAGCTCGCGCGCGAGGCCGGCGCGTATGTCATCGGCACCGGGCGCGCTGCCAGTCGCCAGACGGCACTCGACTTCGGCGCACAGGAATTCGTCGACCTCGAGAACGACGTCCTGGAAGATGTCGGCGCGGTTGATCTGGTTTTCGA
>JBOGMA010000250.1:0-2414 GCA_050746465.1 Acidobacteriaceae bacterium | reverse complement strand
TAGAGGACGGGCACGGCCCCTCCGATGATGAACACAATGTCGCCCGGCATGCGCAGCCACTCAAGGAACGAGACGGCACGGCTGCCGGCGGAGAAACAGCCTAAAGGCTGGCGTTAATCGATGGCTGGCTGCTGGAGGAGACGGTTTTGTTGTTCTGGGTAAACTCGCGCTCGATGCGGTCGTTGATTCCCGCCTGGGCGAACTCGGCCGTCACGCGAATCCCGTTCATAATCGCCCGCTCGTTCGATGACCCATGCCCGATGATGCACACGCCGCGCACACCCAGCAGCGGCGCTCCGCCGTACTCTGATGGGTCAAGCCGGCGCTTGAAGGCGTTGAAGGCCTTGCGCGAAAGCAGCGCGCCCACCTGAGCCGTAACGGTGGTGGTCAGCGACGCCTTCAGCATTTCGCGCACCAGCTTCGTGAGACCCTCCGAAGCTTTCAGGGCCACATTGCCGACGAACCCGTCGCAGACGATCACGTCGCACTGGCCGTTGTAGATGTCCCGGCCTTCGACATTCCCCACAAAGTTCAGCGACGAATCTTTGAGCAGCGCGTAAGTGTCGCGCGTGAGATCGTTACCCTTGCCTTCTTCTTCGCCAACCGAGAGCACGCCCACCCGCGGGTGATCGATTTTGAGCACGCTGCGCGCGTACATTTCGCCCATTATCGCGAACTGCTCCAAATTGTGCGGCTTGCAGTCCACGTTCGCGCCCACGTCCAGCAGAATTGAAGGATTGCCCGTCATGGTGGGCACAACCAGCGCCAGCGCCGGACGGTCCACTCCGGGCAGCGCGCCCAGAACCATCTTGGCCGTCGCCATCGCGGCTCCCGTGTTGCCTGCCGTGACGAACCCCGCCGCCTTCTTCTCGCGAACCAGCTTCAGCCCGACGCGCATGGAACTGTCGCGCTTGGCGCGCACGGCGTGAGCCGCCTTCTCATTCATGCCGATTTGCTCGCTGGCGTGGACAATCTCGATCGGCAGTTGCTCGCCATCCAGAGCATAGGAGAGCCGCGACCGCAGAACATCCTGCGGCCCGACCAGATGCATGCGCACTGGCAGACTTCGACAAGCAAGAATCGCTCCACGCACCTCCGGCTCCGGAGACTTGTCCGAACCCATGGCGTCGAGAGCGATGTCAATCAGCATCGACAAGGGAACTTAGGCTTGCTTCAGGTCAAGAACTTCGCGGTCTTTGTAGTGGCCGCATTTAGGGCAGGCGCGGTGAGGCAATTTGCGCTCGTGGCAGTTCGGGCACTCGGAGGTTCCAACAGCAGTGAGCGCGTCGTGCGCGCGTCGCTTGGAAGTGCGGGCCTTGGAGTGGCGCCGCTTTGGGTTAGGCATTGCAAATTCCTTTCATCAAAAGTCCGCCGGCTGTTGTGCCCTGGCTCAGGCGCCGGGCGGGCGGACTCCTCGTCCTTATTCTTTAAGCCGGCTGGCGAGATCCGAGAGCGCCGACCAGCGCGGATCGGCAGGGGCCGGATCGCAGGCGCAGGTTTCGGAGTTCAGGTTACAGCCGCAGCGCGGGCAAAGTCCTTTGCAGTCCTCGCGACAAAGCGTTCGAGGAGGAAGCGACAAAAGCACCTGCTCCCGAAGAACATCTTCGAGCAAAAGACCACTCTCCTGATAATAACCGATTTCGGCCTCATCAGCGGTAATCGACCGCTCCGGTGGGCCGGCGTCGATACCAAGGGGTCGGAAGAGAAGATCGAACCTGCCCTGAAGCCCGCTCCGAACCGGTTCCAGGCACCGCGCGCAAGCCACTTCAAAGTCCCCAGACCACTCCGCCTGCAGCCGAATGTCTTCCACCACCTCCCGATGCCCGCGATGCTCAGGGATAACATCGGCGCGGCCCGTTACCGCGAGCGGCGAAACCTGAGTGACTTCCTCGCCATAGTCGATCGCCCCCGGCTCCAGGGCGAGATTTTCAAAAACAACCGGCTCGCGCTCAAGATCAAGAACCGTGATCAACATAATGGGCCTCTTTGTGTGGGGATTCTTCTCTTCAGGGTAAGGATTCAGGAGCCGCTGGGTCAAATGACATTGATGCGTGCCCTATACTGCTCGGGTGCTGCAACCAAATCCTGAACTGATGCGCCGAGTCATCCGCCTCGCCTCGGACAACGTGACCACCGGATCCGGTGGCCCCTTCGCGGCGCTAATTGTGAAAGACGGCCGGGTCATCGCCGAAGCCGTCAACACAGTCTTCACCACAAACGACCCCACAGCCCACGCCGAAGTCAACGCGATTCGCAAGGCCTGCGCCGCAATCGGCGACTTCGCCCTGCGCGGCTGCGAAATCTACACCAGCTCCGAGCCCTGCCCCATGTGCCTGGCCGCCATCTACTGGGCGCATCTCAATGCCATCTATTTCGGCAACGCCTGCGAAGACGCCGCCCACGCCGGCTTCGAC
>JBOGMA010000249.1:0-1523 GCA_050746465.1 Acidobacteriaceae bacterium | reverse complement strand
ACATCACGGAGTTGATGGGTGGGACTCCGATGCTGCGTTTGCGCCGCGTGGCGCGGCCGGAATGGGCCGCGGTGTATGCCAAGCTGGAGTTTCTGAATCCGGGCGGCAGCGTGAAAGATCGCGCCGCGCTGGGGATGGTTCTGGCTGCGGAGCGGGAAGGGAAGCTGAAGCCCGGCTCGACGATTGTGGAGGCGACTGCGGGGAATACCGGCGTGGGTCTGGCGCTGGTTGGGGTGAATCGCGGATACAAAGTGGTGCTGTTTGTGCCGGAGGGCTTCGCGGAAGAAAAATGCGTGCTGATGCGTGGCTTTGGGGCGACGGTGGAACGCACTCCGGAAGCAGAGGGGATGAGCGGAGCGATTCGGCGGGCATTGGCGCTGGCGAAAGACGACCCAAAGGTTTTTGCTGCGCTGCAATTTGAGAATCGGGCGAATCCGCAGTTTCACCACGACACCACGGCGGCGGAGATATGGGAGCAGATGGAAGGGCGCGTGGATGCGTTTGTTGCCGGAGTGGGGACAGGCGGGACGTTTTCGGGCGTGGCTCGGTATTTGAAAGAGAAGAATCCGGATGTTCTGACGGTTGCGGTGGAGACACAAGGTTCAATTCTGCAGGGCGGGGAACCGGGCCCGCATAAGGTGGAGGGGATTGGAGTTTCGTTTGTTCCGAAGACGTTTGATCGCGACGTGGCGGATGAAATTGTGAAGGTGAGCGATGACGATGCGTTCGCGATGGTTCGGAGGCTGGCTGCGGAAGAAGGCGTGCTGGCGGGGTCGAGCGCGGGGGCGATGGTGCATGCCGCGGTTGACGTTGCGAAGCGGCTGGGCTCGGGAAAGCGCGTGGCGACGATCATTCCGGATTCGGCGGAGCGGTATTTGTCGAAGAAGATTCTTGAGGGCTGAGCTCCTTCGCTTAACATTTTCATAGAGGATGCAATGACAGAACGCAAGCAGGGCTTTGCTACACGCGCGATTCATGATGGACAGCCGGCAGACCCGCTTACGGGCGCGGTGAATGTTCCCATTTATCTGAGTTCAACGTTCGCGCAGGAAGAAATCGGGAAAAACAAAGGCTACGAGTATTCGCGGGCTGAAAATCCTACGCGCGACGCGCTGGAGGCGAACCTGGCGTCGCTTGAAAGTGGCACGAGCGCGCACGTTTTTGGCAGCGGCATGGCCGCCATCACGGCGATGGTGACGATGCTGCGCTCGGGTGACCATGTGATCTGCGGCGCAAACGTTTACGGCGGCACGCCAAGGCTTTTTGATGAGATCATCTCGCGGTACGGAATTAACTTCAGCTACGTGGATACGTCCGATCCTGAGAATGTGCGGCGGGCGATCCGGCCCGAGACCAGGCTGGTTCACATTGAGACGCCGACGAATCCGTTGATGACGTTGACGGATATTCGCGCGGTTGCGGATGTTTGCCACGAGCGCGGCGTGGAACTGGCGGTGGACAACACCTTCATGTCTCCGTATTTCCAAAGGCCGCTTGTACTGGGCGCCGACATCGTGATGCAC
>JBOGMA010000248.1:0-3751 GCA_050746465.1 Acidobacteriaceae bacterium | reverse complement strand
GGGTCAGTCGGCGTCGGCGCCGGAACCGGAGGCAGCGTAATGGTGCTCAGCGGCGTGAACGTGCTCAGGCTGATAACCGAAACTGTGCCGTCGCCCTCATTCGCCACATAGGCGCGGCTGCCATCCTGCAGGACCGTAAGCGCGGCCGGCTGATGGCCGACGGGAATGGTAGCCAGCACCTTGCCAAATTCGGAAGTGTCATTTCCGTAGACGTCCAAGCTGGTATTGATGACGCTGACGGTGTCGTTATCGTAGTTGGCCACCACCAGCAAATTCCCGGCTGCGTAGAAGTCGGCGTAAACCGGGCCCGAGCCACTGCCCAGGTCGATCGTCGCGTCCCCGTTGAGGAAGGGCGATGCATTCACGGTGTCTAGCTGATTGCTCTGAGCGTTGATGACCGTAATGGTCCCGCTGCCTCGGTTGAGAATGAACGACCGTCGTCCGTCCGGCGAGGTCACGCCGTACACGGGGCAAATGCCGACCGGAATTCGCGAGGAAACGCTGTTGTTCGCAGTTTCAATCCCGTCCGCTTCGCCGTTCACAGTTACCGACGATGGATTGCCGCACGTGCCCCAGGCCAAATTGCCGCCTGGACCCGAGTTGCCCTGGCTGATCGAGTAAATCCGCTGCGAGCCACCAACGCCCGTCATATTGATCACGCTTGGCGCAATGTCGGATATCTCCACCATAAGCGTGGGAGGGTTCTGGTGCATCGCGGCGATCGCATTGTGGCCCGCGCCGCCCTGTTCCACAAAATATTGCTGCCCGCTGCTCAAAATAAGCGCGTTAATCGGTGAAGATCCGGGAAGCAGCGTGCTGGTTGCAACGTTCTTGCTCTGCAACCGGCCGCTGATGACCATGGAACTCAGCGTCCCGTCGCAATTTTCGCTGTAGGCGTACGAGCCCGTAGGATCCATTGCAAATGTCATCGGCCCGATTCCCAGCGTGGCCTGCGCCTGGATGCTATCGCCCGAGGAATCAATGACCGTGACCACTCCGGGATTGATGTATGCGGAACCCGAGGCTGGGCACGGCGAAGCCACGTCAGCAGAAGCCGACTGCTGCCCCGGCTGCGAAAATACCGCCAGATAAGCCAGAGGCTGAGACGGCGGACCGGTTTTCGTAATGGGATTGATGACAGGACGATACTGACTGCCGCAGCCGGTCAAGCCAACCAGAATCAGCAACGCTCCGGCTGCCGGCCATTTCAAACTCTGCACTCGCAAATACCTCGCTCCACAGCAAATCCTGTTAGAAAGATGATTGTAATTCATCGCCGCCATTCCATTCAGGAGGGAAGTGCGGAGAATCTTTCCATGGGCCGGAATCAACAATCCGCAGCGAGTCCACGGTGGCAGTCTCGTGCAATTTTTTTCATTGCCGTCGCGCTTGCATGCGCAAGCATTGCGCTCCAGTGCGTCACACATTTGGCCACCGCGCCGGCCACAATTCTCCAGGCCTTTGCGCTTGGCGCGCTGCTGGCTCTCCTCACCTTCTGGTGGCGCGCGGCGACGCTGGCCGCCGCCATCACCGGAGGGCTCGCGACTGCTGCGCTTTATCTCGCCACTCCGGGCCTTAGGACCGCCCTCTGGCCGCTGCTCGCCCTCCTGCTTCTTACTCTCGCCGCAACGCGCTTCGGCCGGGCCCGCAAGCAAAGCATCGGACTGGCCGAGGGACCACACGGCCGCAGGGCTTCGCAGGTTGCGGCAAATCTCGGAGTCGCCGTGCTCGCCAGTGTTCCGCTCAGTTTCGCCCGTGTCTTTCTGGTTCCCGGCCCGCTTGGCGGAACCCCAATGCGCGTGGCCCTCGCCGCTGCCTTGGCTGAGGCCGCCGCTGATACGCTCTCCTCAGAATTTGGCGAAGTGCTCGGAGGCGAGCCACGCCTTTTGACCACCCTGCGCCCCGTTCCCGCCGGAACTGACGGCGCCGTGAGCGCTGCCGGCACACTCGCCGGTATCTTCGGAGCCGTTCTCGTTGCTATCTCAGCCGCGCTGGCGCTGAATTTCACTTCCGGCCAGGCCGCCCTGGTCGCGCTCGCCGCCATTGCAGGATTATTCATCGACAGCCTGCTCGGCGGGCTGCTCGAAAGACGCGGATGGCTGAACAACGATGCCGTAAATTTCCTCTCCGGACTCTCCGCCGCCATTATTGCCGCCCTCGTCGCCGCCCGCTACTAAGGACGCCTCAAGCCCGAATCCCCACAAGCCGCTCCCCCCGCCAGAACGTGTAGCTCAGGATTTCATGGGCAACGCGCTTCATCCGCATCCAGAGGGGAAGAGTTCGCGCTTCCGGTCGCGGAGAGGTCAGCACATCGAGTCCCCTGCTGGAGCAGAGCGCGTGTACGCGGAACAGGTGCGTGCCATCGCTGACCACCACGATGCGGCGCAGACGGTTGGCGCGCGCAATCACGGCAAGTCGCCTCACCGACTGCTCCGTGTTGCTGCTTTCCGTTTCAGCAATGATCGCCGAGCTGGGAAGCCCATGCGCCATCAAATAACTGCGCCCCACGCCGCCTTCCGAGTGGCGGTCCGCCGGGCTGCCTCCGCCAAGCGTAATGATCAGCGGAGCAATCCCTTGCTGATAAAGCGCCAATCCATGGTCCAGCCGGGCGCGCAGCACAGGCGACGGCCTTCCGTCGTACTCCGCAGCGCCGAATACCGCGATTGCGTCCGCTGGTTGTGCCTCATCGCGCGCGGAATAGTAGCGAATCTGCGAATCGACCCATCCCACCCACAACACGGCGGCCGCCAGCAGCACCGCGGCAATCGCCCAGCCCAGCCAATGCGGCGTCTTTAAGCTCGTCCGTTTCGCGAGACGCAGATTCGTTTCGGGAACAATCATCGCCTACTTCAATTCAATCAGCAGTCACGGGTGCAGCGCCAGAGCGATTTCGTAGGTCGGAATCGCGCCTTCCCGCAGCACCCTCCACACCCCTTCTCCCTGGGACAAATCCACAATCGTTGTGGCAATCGAGCGTCCCGTCAGGCCCCCATCCACAATCAGCGGAATCCGATCACCAAGCTGGGTTCTTACTCCAGCGGCATTCACGCACTCCGGTTCGCCCGCAAGGTTTGCCGAAGTCGCCGTGATCGGCAACCCGAAGGCCTCCACGATGGCGCGCGGAATCGCCGCGTCGGGCACCCGCAAGGCAACGTTGCCGGTATTGGCGGTGCTGCGCAGCGGCAGCCGCGAGCTGGCTTTCACAATCACCGTCAGCGGCCCCGGCCAGAAGCGCTCCGCCAGCCGGTCAAAGTTGAAGCCGACATCTCGCGACAGTTCGTACGCCTGCGCGACATTCGCAATCAGCAGCGAAAGCGGTTTGTGCTTCAATCGGCTCTTGATTTCGTAGATTTGCTTCACCGCGCGCAGATTCACGGGGTCCACGGCCAGGCCATAGAAGGTGTCCGTAGGCATGCCGGCAACCTTGCCCGCCCGCAGGCAGGAAACCACATATTGCACGCGGTCTGGCTCCGGCTCATCAGGATGAATTCGCAGAATCTCTGCCGCCAACTCTTCTCCACGCTATGACTGATTGCTGAACTCTGGACGCTGTACCCTGTATCCATGCGTTCCATTCGCATTGTACAGAGTCGGCAGAACGCGCGGGTAAAGGAACTGCGCGCGGCGCTCGCCCGCTCCGCTCGAACTGATGGCGGCCTGCTGGCCATTGAAGGCGAGCATCTGCTGCTGGAAGCCATCGCCAGCGGGCTGGAAATCACCACCGCATTTATCCAGGTGGGAAGGGAAGCGC
>JBOGMA010000247.1:0-1716 GCA_050746465.1 Acidobacteriaceae bacterium | reverse complement strand
GCCTTCAAGGACCAATTTCTCAAGGAGCTTGTTTTCGCCGACGTAGCTGCCGGTGTGGGAGACGATCATTCCGGCTTCGAGCATGCGGCCCATTCCGCAGCCGTCTATCCCCATGTTGTTGCTGATGGTGCGCAGATTTTTGACGCCGCGGCGCACCAGGGCGTCGATGAGGTTTTCGGGGATTCCGCAGAGCCCGAAGCCGCCGAACATGATGGTGGCTCCGTCAGGAATGTCGGCTACTGCGGTGTCCGCGCTTTCTGCGACTTTATTCAAATTGGTTCCCCGCGTGTGGTTTTGGCGAACGGAGCAGGATACGCGATTGACGGAAGGAAAGCCAAATTTAACCGCGGGCACTTACAAATCGTACTGGATTGGAATAGGATTGCTTCGTTTCAGTCTCGGTGAACAGCCGGGAGTCTCATTGGGCCATCTCAATTTGAGGAATTCTAGGAGCGTACCCATGTTGAAAGGTTTCCGTGATTTTGTTTTGCGCGGCAATGTCGTCGATCTGGCGGTTGCCGTGGTTATTGGCGCGGCGTTCACGCATGTGGTGAACTCGCTGGTAAGCGACATCATCAACCCTCTGATTTCGGCCATTGTGGGGCAGCCGAACTTTTCCTACCTCGTGGCGTATATCAATGGGGGCAAAATTACCTATGGGAATTTTGTGAACGCGGTCATTCAGTTTTTAATTATCTGTGCGGCGATTTATTTCTTAGTGGTGATGCCGCTTCAGAGACTCTTGAAGAAGTTCTTCCCGGCCAAGGCTGAGCCTCCGAAGACCAAGCCTTGCCCGCAGTGCCTGAGCGATATTCCGATTGCGGCTACTCGTTGCGCTCACTGCGCGCAGCCGGTGGCGGCAGCCTAGCTGGGGCGCTATAGCCAGCCTTTGGCGCGGGCGATTCTGGCGGCGTCGACGCGGTTGGCGGCTCCGAGCTTGCTGATGGCTTCGGAGAGATAGTTGCGCACGGTGCCTTCGGAGAGATGCAGTTCGTCGGCGATTTCCTGGCTGGACTTGCCTTCGCCGGCGTATTGCAGGATCTGGCGCTCGCGGTCGGTGAGCGGATCTGGGCCGCTGTCCCACGCTTCGGCGGCGAGATCGGGGTCGATGACGCGGAGTCCGCGATGGACGCGGCGGACGGCGTCGGCCAACTCCGCAGCGGGGCGGTCCTTGAGGAGATAGCCTTTGGCGCCTGCGTCGAGCGCGCGGCGCAGATAGCCGGGGCGCGCGAACGTGGTGAGAATGATGACGCGCGTCTGCGGGTAGCGGTCGCGGACCTCGGCGGCGAGGGAGAGGCCGGTCATGCCGGGCATTTCTATGTCGGTGACGAGGACGGCAGGTTTGTGTTTCGCTATGGCTTCGAGCGCCTGGTGGCCGTTGGCGGCGCGCGCACAGACGGCAATGTCCAGCTCGGTCTCAAGCAGCGCGGCCAGCGCTCCGAGAACCATGGCCTGATCTTCAGCAACGACTACCTGAATTTTCTGGGTCATGCGCGATTTCGGTGCAACATCAGATGGTAGCGTACTGCTGGATGTTTTGGCCGCTTAGCTTTGATTATGCTGGGTTTATATGTAGGGCCGTCAGCGGGCTGCGGTGGCAGCGAATTTTTTTACCATGGCGAGGAGCAGTTTGCGGTCGCCGTCGTTGAGGTTGGTGGAGTAGCGGCGGATCTGGTTCAGGAAGCGGAGCTCTTCGTCATTGAGGTGATCGGTTTC
>JBOGMA010000246.1:0-5363 GCA_050746465.1 Acidobacteriaceae bacterium | reverse complement strand
GATTTCGCCAGTTTTGCGGTCGCCGATGAGCCAGTCGTTGGCGTATCCGCCGTTGTTGCCCTTGCGCATGATGGATATGTAGTCGTCGATGGAACTGGCGTACTGCATGGCCTTGCGGGCGCGGACGAACTCGGGGATTCCGTTGGAATTCCAACCGATGAACTGGCTGATGGTGGTCTCGGTGATCATTAAGCCGGCGTCGTTGATGCCGAAGTCGTCGCCGCTGTCGATAAATCCGGGCAAGCCGTCCATCAGGATGCGGTGGCCGTGCGTGGGCTGGATGTCGAAGATGATGATCCAGCGCTCACCCTCCGCGTAAGAGGACCAGTTGCTGTGGGCAATTACGATTTTGCCGTCCTTGGTATAACTGCCCGTCGCGATAAATGCGCTGCATCTGCCGGGCGCCTTCGGCTCGGGAAATGCGTTTGCCGCATGGGTGTTCCGGTCGAGCCAGGGAACATAGTAGTCGGCTAATTCCTCCTCGCCGTTCATGGCCACAATGTCCCAGAGATCAAGGTTCACGCCGCGCGCCGCAACGCCGGCGGCGATTCCCTGCAATTCCTTTCGATATTCGGAGCCAATGTGCGGCCAGAGGATGGTGCGGCCGGCTTTGCGGTAGAACTGCCAGTCGCGGTGGGTATTGTGCTTTGTCTCAACCTTTAGAACATGAGAATAGTCGGCAATCTTGGACGCGAGGAGATATCCGTGCTGAAATCCGATTTGCTCCGGTGTGCCCTGAAGGTGGACGTAGGTCCAGCCGCCGCGCTCGAAGCGGTAGGAGCCGGCGAGACGCGCATCCTTCAAACCGGAAGCGGGAGTTGCCGCGCCGGCAGAAACCCAGCTCAGGCAGAAAACAACAATGCCGATCAGGAGAGCACGAGCGACTCCAGCAGCCACGTCCATTCACCTCCGATGCGCAAGAGAAAAGCTTGACGGGAACGATTATCGCTTCTTTTTCGTGGGCTTGGACGGCTTTTTCGCAGCGGGCTTGGCAGCAGACTTTTTGACAGGTTTGGCTGCGGGCTTCTTTGTGGGCTTGGCTGCAGGCTTCTTCTCAATCTTCTTTGCGGCTGAGCCGTGTTTTGCAGCCTTGTTGGTGGCCTTGGCTGGAGCAGGCTTCACGGGCTGCTTAACCACCTTTACCGGCTTTACCGGCTTTGCGGCCTTTGCCGGAGCAGGTTTCTCATGTGCGGCCTTCTTTTCGGGCTTGGCGGAAACTTCGTGGTTCTTTGCGGCTTTCGCGGATTTCTCCGTTTTGACGGGCTTGTGAGCGGTCTTAGCCGGTGACTTGGGCGCGGGCGCAAGCCGGACGGAGGATTCTTCTTCCTCCTCGTCGGCTTCGTGGTCGCGGTGCACCTCATCGAGGTCGGCTTCCTCGGCGTGCTCTTCCAATTCTGCCGCGATCTTCGCTGCTTTCTTTGCGCGCGTGCGACGAATGCTTACCGGCGGAGGCGGAGCGGGGGGAGAATGGGGTTCGAGAAAGGCACGCATCTCCTCGTCAGTGCTGAGTTTCCCGTCCATGAGGGCGAAGAAAATCTCCTGCACCAGGTCTTCGTATCCCGGAAGGTCCGGAGTGATCCGCATTTCCTGCATGAGCGTAGTGGGAATTTTCTGACGGGCTTCCGGCCAAACGGTGAGAAAATTCTTGAACTTTGCTTGTACGGGCGCGCTCTTGCTTGTGTAAGCCAGCCATAACACCGGTTCCGGCGCGTAGCTGGTCAGGAGCTTCCAGGTGGCGGAAGGGGAGGAGTTCTTCTTGTCCAGCAACTCTTTCTGGAAGTCCTTTGACGCGTGATCCAGTTTTTCCCAATGCTTCACAAAACCGGGCCGCGGAAACAGCCGCTTCAGCGCAGAGATATCCTTGGGCTGCATTTTTGCAGTCAGCAATTCCATGTGGGCGGCGGCGAGATCGGGGTGGATTCCCTGAACGAGCAAATTGAAAAGGGTTTCGTGCAGGAGCTCCAGCCCGCGTGTGTCCGCCTTGGCGGTGGTCCAGGCCGGGAATATTTCTTTCATCCAGCCTTCTGATTCGAGAGCCTTGAGGGCCTTGAGCGCGTCCTCCTCATTTAAAACCTCTTCCAGCTCGTAACCTTTCAGATAGGAAGAAATTGCGTCGATAACGCCCTCTTCTTTGGCGTTGTCATAGCGAACTCGCGTCCGCTCATCCATTTCCCATCCTGTACGGGCCTGGAGACGAACGGCACGCAAGAGCCGCGATGGATCCTCGATGAATCCATAGGGATTCACCAGCCTTAAAGTTCGGCCTTCCAGATCGGCAATGCCGTTGAGAGGGTCCAGCAGGAGGCCGTAGGAACCTTCGTTCAGCGAGACAGCCATGGCATTGGCGGTAAAGTCGCGACGGCGCAGGTCTTCCTGTACGGGAGCCCAGTGGTAGACGGGTTTTCCGGGCTTGGGATATTCCTCGCGCCGGGCGCTGGAAACCTCAACGCGAACGCCGTTGAACCAGAAGAACAGGGTTCGGGTAGGCTCATGCTCACCCCAAAGCTCCGCGCCAGCTTTCTCCAGTGATTTCCTGAGCTTGAGGACATTTCCCTGAACCGTGAAATCAAGATCCCGAACAGGATAGCCAGTTGTCAGGTCGCGGACGGCTCCGCCAGTCAAAAAGACCGTCATCCCATGGTCGCGAGCGATGTCGCGAACCTTCTCTAAAACTCTACGCTGGCTCTGGGAGAGCCTGTGTTCAAGCAAATAAGCGTAATCGGCCATGCCTTCGCAATCGGTGACGGATTTTTTGCGCTCCCAGGACTCAGGTTGTATAAGTCCATCTAACAGAGTAGCTTACGAGCGCCTGGAAGCACTTTCAAACCACCAATGTACCACATTCGAGCGTCCCTGACCACCGCTTTGCACCTTTTTCGCTGCGCTTCCTCGGCCAAGCGTGCAACAATCCTAATTTTGGTCTGCAATTTTACTCAGTCACGCCTATGGCAAAAAGCCGCAAAAAAATCATCGCGCGCAGACTTACCCAGGAGTGGACGGCCGGATATCTGCCCAGCGAGGGTTTCTTTCGCAACGGGATGATCGAGTTGCTGGCGCTGGACGGCAAAATCGTCCCGATCGATGCGGCCACCTTGAAATGGATCTGCTATGTCCGGGATTTCAATTCCGGGGAGATCGCGAATCCCGAACGCCTGCTCCGCAAAACGTTTGCGGGACGGCCACGCACCGAGGGCCTGCTGGTAAGGCTGCGTCTGGCCGACGGAGAATTGCTTGAAGGGCTCGCCTCAAATGATCTGAGCCTCATCTCCGGAGAAGGCGTTTTCCTCACCCCGCCTGACGTGCGCTCAAATACGCAACGGATGTGGATTCCACCCTCCTCCGTCAAAGAGATGCAGATTGTGGCGGTGATAGGCGCAGGAAGCAAGCGAAAGCGGCAGGAACGACCTGGAAGCCCATTCGAGCAGGAGCAGCTCTTTCCTTAGCCTGCGTCGCCCTGAAGGGAAGCCAGCGACGGTCTTCGGCATCCCCCGATATGAGTCCCTCACTGTGCTGATGGTGTGAGGCACAAATTAAAGCGCCCGGATTCCTATTGCTAGGAACCCGGGCGCTAGAGCAGCCCTCCCCCAGAACTGCCCACGTTGCTAAAGTAGAGTCTTTCCAAAAATATGACAAGGAATCTTAGGTAATTTTGAAGTACCTATCGATCTGATTACCGCTCAGAACTTTCGTAATGCTCCATAACGGAGGAATGAAATTCAAGGCGGCAGCGCAAAATTTCCGCTGCAATTTCCTGCTGTACAGCTCTGCTGATGAGGCTTTCTACGCGCTCCGCGTGCTCGTCGGAGTCGATAAGGACAAGCACACCGGGGCCGGCGCCGCTGAGGGCGACGCCCAGAATTCCCTCCGTGCCCGAAAGAGGCAACAGCTTCGGAAGGAGCGGGCAGACTTCGCTGCGATAGGGCTGGTGCATGCGGTCGCGCATGGCTTCGGAGATGAGGTCGCCGCGGTGGGTGGCGAAAGCCGCAGTGAGAAGGGCCACGCGCTGCAGGTTAGCAATCACATCCGCGCTCGAGTAGTTTTCTGGAAGGACGGCTCGGGAGGCGACGGTGGGCAGCGGCTTCTCAGGGAGGACGATCAGGGCGCGCCATTCGGTCGGCGGCGCGATGGAGACGGCGTGAAGGTTTGCGCCGTCCCAGCAACCGGCGACAAATCCGCCCAGCCAGCAGGCTGCGGTGTTGTCGGGGTGGCCTTCGAGGCGTGTGGCCTCGGCGAGAATCTTGTCGCGGGTCCAGCCCAGACCTCCAAAGTGGGAGGCCAGAGCCACCCCGGCGAGGCGCACGGCGGCCGAAGAGCCGCAGCCCATCCCAAGGGGTATGCCGTTTGCGATTTCGAGGGCCAGGGGCACTGCCTCGCAATGATTGGTCTTGAGGGTGCCGCGATAAACATCCAGCAGCAAATTCCGTTGGAGCGCTCCGCAGATTTCCGGGTTTCGGCCGGAGGCCTTTATGGAGAATGCTTCGGACTCCCGCGCCTTCACGTCAAGATACAAATCAAGCGCGAGCGCCAGGGTGTCAAATCCGGGGCCCAGATTGGCTGAGGTCGCCGGGAGCCGCAGGTGAAGTCCGGCGTTCATTGGGCCGCCTTTTCCAACTCACGCAGCACGGCTTCAGCGTCCGGCTCAAGTTCAATGGTGTTGCGCCGGGTTGATTCAATTTGATCCCGCAAGGGGAGAAGCTCCTCATCGCGCAGCAGGGTTCCGCGGTGGTAGTTGATGGTGTAGTCCGAATCCTTGAGCGTGTGGCCGGTGAGCAGCAGGACTACGGTTTCGTGGACGCTGATCTTCCCTTCCGCCAAAAACTTCTTGAGTCCCACCATGGTTACGGCGGACGCAGGTTCACAGCCGATGCCTTCGGCTCCAATCTCGGATTTTGCGAGGGCGATTTCGGCCTCAGTGGCCTGCTCCACCCAGCCGCCGGTGGCACGAACCACTTTCACGGCTTTCTTCCACGAAGCGGGATTGCCAATGCGGATGGCGCTGGCTCGCGTGTTCGCCTCGACTGGAACCAGGTGTTCGCCGTTGGAATTGCGCATGGATTCGTAGAGAGGATTCGCTCCCTCGGCCTGCACCACGGAGACTCTGGGCACGCGATCAATGAGCCCGAGGTGCTTCATTTCCAGAAAACCCTTGCCCAATGCGGATGAGTTGGCGAGGTTGCCGCCGGGAACAATGATGTGATCGGGAACATCCCAGTTCATCTGCTCGGCAATTTCCAGAGCCGGGGTCTTCTGCCCTTCCAATCGGTAGGGATTCACCGAATTCAGCAGGTAGACTGGAGCGCGGCGCACCACCTCGGCCAGCACCTTCACGCAGCCGTCAAAATCGGTCTTCAACTGGATGGTAA
>JBOGMA010000245.1:0-5985 GCA_050746465.1 Acidobacteriaceae bacterium | reverse complement strand
GCCCTTGCCAGCGCCGCCGCAATGGTCCCGCTGCTGCTGCTGGTTCGCCGTCAATTGGGGCAGGCCCCTCTGCAAGAACTTGCGGCGGGCGAATAACCCGAATAGATAGACTCCTATAGCAAACCCGCAAGATGCGCCTCGATCACCAACGCCCCGGCTCCCACGGCAATCTGAATCAGCGTCGCCACCACCAGCCCCGGAAGCACTGCTCGGGCTTCTTTGTACCGCCGCAAAATCGGCAAATCAATCACGACGCTGGCAATGGAAGCCAGCACCACCGCAACCGCCACTTGCAGCGGAAGGGCTTTCCCATGGAACGCGAGATCGGCGGCCGCAGCCGTCGTGCTCGCGCTACTGAAGAACCCGCCGATCACGCTCACCACCTGGAGACCGGAACTTCCAAGATGCCGCTGCGCCAGGGTGCCCGCGATCTGCACCGCAACAAACAACCCTGCAAACTTCAGGACCGTTTCCATCGAAACCGGCGACCCCAGGTTGGGCAGTGGTGCACTCTTTCTCGATGGTTGAGCGTCGTCCTTACCGGCCTCGGCAGCGGCCTTCCGCTCAGCACGAAGCGGCTTAATCACCCAGAGGAACGAGACCGCTGCCATCGCCAGAAGCGGAAACCAGGTCTTCGCAGCCGCAGCCTGCGCAAAAATCGCCAGAATAATCAGGTTCCGTACAAACATGGCCGCCGAAGAAAGCAGCACCGCCGGCGCCAGTTTGTTCTCGAGCCCTGCAGCCGGCAGCCGACTACACAACTCAGCCACCGTCGCCGTCGAGTTGATCACCCCACCCAGCACCGCCGTCGTGTACACCCCCTTCGACCCGTAAATCCGCAACAATACATAGTTCACAAATCCCAGGCAGGCCACCACAATCACAATCACCCATATCTGCCTCGGATCAATCAACGACCATGGGTCAATGAATCGGTTGGGCAGCAGCGGCCAGATCACGAACCCAAACAGCCCCAGCAGCAGCGCACTGCGAATCTCCTGCGGCTGCAAATCTCCAGCGAAAGCACGCAACTGCGGCTTCAGAGATAGCAGAATCGTGACAAAAATGGCGCATGCCACAGGCGTGAACAGATGTCCCTGGCCCACAAGCACGCCCATCACAAACACCACCATCAGCGCAATTGAGGTCGTGGCCTCCAGTTTGCCCGAGCCTTGTCCCTTGGGCACATTCAGAAAAGCGACCACAATCAGCACCGCGCCTGCGGCGACGATAACCAAGGCGGTCGAGACCAGGGTGGCCAGCATCCCCAGCAGCGACGCCAGCGCAAAGGTCCGCACGCCCACGTCCTTCTGCGACCACTCGCGCTCGATGCCCACCAGCATCCCCACCGCAATCGCCACCGCCGCTTGCAGCGCAATCTGCGACAGCGGAAACGATCCGCGGGCCGCGTGCAGATGTTGGAACCAGTTCTCCATTTTGCTCCCTGTGATGTTATCCGTTGTACGCCGCTCCTCCAAGCTGAAACGCAAATCCCGCCGTCCTTTGCGCTTGTTTCTACAAAATGAAGCGCAGCGAGGCTTCCGCGCATCCATTCGCCTATGGAATACAGACAACTTGGCGCATCGGGACTGAAAGTGTCGGCCTTGAGCTTTGGCGCGGGCACCTTCGGCGGCGGCACTGAATTTTTCAAAGCCTGGGGCGAGTCGGACGTGAAGGAAGCCACGCACCTTGTCGATCTTTGCCTCGACGCGGGCGTGAACCTCTTCGACACCGCTGATGTGTATTCGAACGGCCTGTCGGAAGAGATTCTGGGCAAAGCCATCGCCGGTAAGCGCAACCGTCTGCTGATCTCGACTAAAGCCACCTTCCGCAAGGGCAGCGGCCCCAACGATCTCGGCTCGTCCCGACTTCATCTCACCGAGTCCGTCAACGGAAGCCTCAAACGCCTCGGCGTGGACCACATTGACATCTACCACATGCACGGCTTCGACGCGACCACTCCCGTCGAAGAAACGCTCGACACTTTGAACACACTCGTCCGCTCCGGCAAAGTCCGCTACATCGCCTGCTCCAATTTTTCCGGATGGCACCTCATGAAGTCGCTCGCCGTGAGCGAGCGCTACGGATGGGCCCGCTACGTCGCCCATCAGGTCTACTACTCACTCGTAGGCCGCGAGTACGAGTGGGAACTGATGCCGCTCGCGCTCGATCAGAAAGTCGGCGCCCTCATCTGGAGCCCGCTCGGCTGGGGACGCCTCACCGGCAAACTTCGCCGCGGCCAGCCGCTCCCCGAAGTCAGCCGCCTGCACAAAACCGCGAAGAATGGCCCGCCCGTAGACGACGAGTATTTGTATAAAGTCGTGGACGCCCTCGATGAAATCGCGAAGGGAACAGGAAAGACCGTCCCGCAAATCGCGCTCAACTGGCTCCTGCAGCGCCCCACCGTCGCCAGCATTATCGTAGGCGCACGCAACGAGGAGCAACTGAAACAAAACCTCGCTGCCGCCCAGTGGAACCTGTCCGCCGAGCAAGTCGCGAAGCTCGACGCCGCCAGCGAAGTCACTCCCGTCTATCCCTACTGGCACCAGCGCCAGTTTACCGAGCGAAATCCCCTGCCCGTGTGAGCAATGCAGAATCAACTTTGCCTTTACTCATTGAGATATTTGTCATCCCACCGAAGCGAACCGGGGTCCCCGGCACGCGGTCTTTGCGTGCTGGGGTGGTAAGTGGAGTGGAGGGACCTGCACGTCTATTGCGGGCGCCAACACTGGTTCTGCTTCGTGGCATTTCGTGAAGCCGATAAACTTTGAGTTATAAGCTCCGCAGATACGCTTGAATCTCAGGCGTATCCCAATCCTGCGCGCCAATAAACTTCCGCCGGATAATCCCCCGCTTGTCGATGATGTAACTCTCCGGCGGCCGCACCGTCCCAAACGCCAGGTTCGATTTGTCCGTAGGATCCAGCACCACCGTCATATTGTGAAGCTGGTAATCCGCCACATACTGGCGATAATCCGCCGGTTCGCTGTCGAACGCCACCGCCACCACTGCCAGATCCGGAATCTGCTGCTGAAGCTTTTCGAGCGACGGCCACTCCGCTGCGCAGTAGCTGCACCAGGAAGCCCAGAAATTCAGCACCACCGTCTTGCCGCGAAACTGATCCAGGCTCACCGTCTCGTTGCCGTCGTGAATCGTGAACATGGGAGCGTGCTCCCCTACTTGCGCGGGGTAGGTCCCCCGATTGCAGCCCGCCGCGAGCAAAACAAGGCACGCCAGCAGCGCAACCGGCCTCATCATGGTTCGAGTGCTCACACCTTCATAATATCCGGTCATGATGTCCGTAAGCAGCGCAAGCGGCGGCTCCGCCACATCTACTTATAATGACGGGACGGGAGATTCAGTGCCTGCTGACGCCGCAACTTCAATGAAGCTTTCCGTAATCGTTCCCGCCCGCAATGAGCAGGACTGCCTCGCCGCGTGCCTGCGCTCCCTCGCCGCGCAATCCGAGGAGGGCTGGCGACTCGGCTCCGAGTGGGAAATTCTGCTCGTAGACGACCACTCCACCGACCAGACCCGAACCATCGCGCAATCCATCCCAGGCGTCACCGTAATGGAGGCTCCCCAACTCGAAAGCGGCTGGACCGGCAAGAATAATGCCGTGTGGGCCGGCGCGCAGCAGGCCCGCGGCGAGTGGCTTTTGTTCACCGATGCCGACACCATCCACGAACCCGGCTCAATCAGCCGCGCCGTCGTTGAAGCGGAACGTCACAACGTAGCGCTGCTCTCTTACTCACCGCGTCAAATCGTCCGCGGCCTCTGGCAGCGAGCCCTCATGCCTCTGGTCTTCAGCGAGCTGGCCATGACCTACCCACCGTCGAAAGTATCCGACCCGGAAAAGCACCTCGCCGCCGCCAACGGGCAGTTTCTCCTCATCCGCCGCAACACCTATTTCGCCAATGGGGGCCACGAGGCGGTAAAGAACTCAGTCCTGGAAGATGTCGCACTGGCGCAAAGAATCAAGCGCCTCAAGCAGGGCCTGCGCTTCCGCTACGCTCCGGAGGCAGTCTCCACCCGCATGTATCGCAGCCTCGGCGCCATGGTCGAGGGCTGGACCAAGAACCTCGCCTTGCTCTTCGGCAACCCACTCGGCATCGCGGCCTGGCGTCTCCTCGATTTCGCCCTGCTCTTTGGCCTGCCCTTGCTGCTCTGGTGGACCTACGAAGTCAGTGCGCGCCGATTTCTCTGGATCATCGTCCTGCTGCTTTGGCTACGCACTCTCTGGCGCTTTTACCGCCGCGTAGGAAAATCAAATTTCCCCTTCAAAGACTGTCTCCTCAGCCCGCTGGCTCTGCCCCTGTTTGCCGCGCTCCTCTATCGAAGCTGGTTTCAGAACACCATCCTCAAGCGCGTAAATTGGAAAGGTCGCGAATATGGGAGCTAGCAGCGGCACATTCAACAGTTTCGAGATCTTTCTGTTCGTGCTGGCCGCCGGGGGCATTTTTGTGCTCTTGGCTATTTGCTGGTCGATATTAAGAGAGTGGATTGGACGCATTCGTTGCCGTAACTGGCCAACTGTCTCCGCCGTTGTTGATATCGCGAGTGTCGCTTTTTTTGAGGACAACATCATCCGCTTCAACGTCAATGCATCCTCACCCTACTACCTACCCACGCTGACCTACATCTACCAGTATCCAGAACAACAGATGGGCGAATACCGCCGCAGGTTCGGCAACGAAGATGATGCCAGTGCCTGGACGAATTCCTACAAGGGCGAAACCGTCAAGGTCCACGTAGACCCGCGCAACCCCACGTGTTCTGTGCTGCGAGAAGAAGACCTTTAGGTGGGCATGAACCAATGTTCAGGCGAGCACAGGAGGGGCCATGAGCGATGGCTGAGACAAGGAGAACCTGGTTGTGAGTCGCGATTTGCCAAACACTGCCGGCGCCATCCACCTGGGGTCTGACAACTGAGAACTCGCTGTATCGAATTCTCCCCTCGCCAATCTATTCATTAGGCAATTAATCTGAAGCTATGATTCTGCTCACGCGAAAAGCGGAGTTTTCCTCATCGCACTACTATTGGGTCCGCTCCTGGTCCGACGACGAGAACGTGCGCGCCTTTGGCAAATGCGCCAACCGCAATGGCCACGGACACAATTACACTCTCGAAGTCACCGTCGCCGGCGAAGTGGACCCCACAACCGGCTTCGTCGTTGACCTGAAGGATCTAAAGGACGTGATGAATCGCGAAGTCGTCGACGTTTACGACCACCGCCACCTCAATCTCGAAGTCCCCGAGTTCCAAACCGCGCAGCCAACCACGGAGAACATCGCCATCGCCATCTGGAACCGGCTCGACGGAAAAATCCCCGGAGCCAGTCTGCATCGCGTCCGCGTCTACGAAATGCCTGACCTGTTTGCCGACTATTATGGAGAGCCATGAGAGCCTACTTCGGACGCCGCTATCAGCTCAGCGCATCGCACCGGCTGCACTGCGCCTCGTTATCGGACGAGGAGAACCGCGCGACCTACGGCAAGTGCAACCATCCCTACGGCCACGGCCATAATTATGTGATCGAAGTAAGGGTGGGCGGCCAGGTTGACCGCACCACCGGAATGGTCTGCGACCTCACCCTGCTGGACGAATGCGTACGCCGCGAGATCCTCGACCGCTTTGACCAGACCAACCTTGACCTCTATGAAGGCTTCCGGGGCCGCGTGCCCACAACCGAAAACTTCAGCCGGGAAATTGACCGGCTTCTGCGCGCCGCCTTCACGCGGGCGGAAATCGTTTCAGTGCGGGTCGAGGAGACGGCCAAAAATTCCTTTGAAATCCCGTCTCCCGGCCTGCCCAGAAAGGCATCTTTGGCATGAACAGCAATAAGCACGCTTCAGTCGCACTCAAGGAAGTAGTCCTGGGTGCCACCGGTCTCGAGCACTTCTCAACCCAGAATATCTATCGCGAGATCCTGCGCCGCTTTGCCGCCGATCCCACCCGCGAGGGCCTCGCCCGCACCCCCGAGC
>JBOGMA010000244.1:0-7766 GCA_050746465.1 Acidobacteriaceae bacterium | reverse complement strand
GCTTTAGGGATTTTGTTGAGATGCTCGATGCAAGGGTGACACGAGAATTACACGAAAAACGGTTTGGAAAAGCGCCGCGGCTGTTCGTCGCGCCCGGCAGAGTGAATCTGATTGGCGAGCACACCGACTACGCGGACGGCTTTGTGATGCCCGCCGCCATCGATTTCGCCACCTTCGCGGCGATCACCCCCCGCTCGGACGCCAAAGTCGTCATCCGTTCCGAGAACTATAAGGAGCAAGTAGAGCACCCGCTCGATCGCCTGCCCTCCATCCGCTCCGGCCATTGGAGCGACTACCCCCTCGGCGTGCTGGCGGTGCTCCGTGAGGAGGGGATCAAAATTCCGGCGTTCAGCCTCACCCTGCACGGCGATGTTCCCGTAGGCGCGGGACTGAGTTCCTCTGCCGCAATTGAAGTCGCGGCCATGGTGGCCGTGCTCAGCCTGACGGACGCGCAGATATCCCTCCCGCGCATCGCGCAGCTCTGCCAGCGCGCGGAAAACAGCTTCGTGGGCGCATCCACCGGCATCATGGACCAGTTCATCGCATGCTGCGGCGCGGCGGATCATGCCCTGCTGCTCGATTGCCGCAGCCTGGAGTTTCGCCTGGCCCCTATTCCAGCAAACGTGAGCCTCGTCATTTCCAACACCATGGTCAAGCACTCGCACGCGGGCGGCGAATACAACATCCGCAGGGCAGAAGTCGAAGAAGGGACCGCGATTCTGCGCAGCCATCGTCCGGAAGTCTGCAAGCTGCGCGACGCCACCGTGGAAGACCTGAAGCGCTGGGGCCATGAAATGCCGGAAAATGTTTTGCGCCGCGTGCGCCACATCGTTACTGAAAACGACCGCACCGTGGCCGCCGCCGACGCGCTGGAGCGCGGCGACATGAAGACGCTGGGCCGCCTGCTCTACGAGGCCCACGCCAGCTATCGCGACGACTTTGAAGCAAGCTGCCCAGAGGCCGATATTCTCGTCGAACTCGCATCCAAACAACCGGGCTGCATTGGAGCCCGTTTGACTGGCGGCGGATTTGGCGGCTGCACCATAAATCTAGTGGAGGCGACGCACGCGCAAGAGTTCCTGGAAAGCCTGCGCCAAGGCTATAAGAAGGCGACTGGGAGAGACGCAGACATTTATTTGTGCCATGCGTCGGCAGGAGTACACGAGGTAGAAGTCTAGCTTTTCAGGAGCTTGCAAGGTCCGCCGCTTTTTCCACTGTTCGAAGGCTCGCGCAGCGGAAAATCAGCCGGAGACAAATTCCTCGCCATTGATAGAATGACTGCGAACATGCTGGAGAATCCCTCGATGAGTTCCGCCTGGTGGTCACACTCTTTAGGTGACCGCAACCCGATTGCTTACTTTTCCATGGAAATCGCCGTTACGCCGGCGATGCCGACCTATAGTGGCGGGCTGGGAGTGCTCGCCGGGGACACCCTGCGCTCCGCCGCCGACATGGGCCTGCGCATGGTGGCCGTAACGCTGGCCCACCGCCAGGGATACTTCCGGCAGCGTCTTGACGCTAACGGCGTACAAAAGGAGGAACCCCAGCCGTGGAGCCCGGAAAGCGTCCTGGCCAAAGAAGAGCCAGTCGTCCGGCTCGACATCGAAGGCCACAACGTCGCCATCCGCGCCTGGCGGTATGACCTTGTGGGCGTAACCGGGCACATCGTTCCCATCTATTTCCTCGACGCGGATCTGGACGAAAACGACGAGAACGATCGCAAGCTGACCGACCGCCTCTATGGCGGCGACAGCGATCACCGCTTGCGCCAGGAGGCGATCCTCGGCATGGGAGGCGCGCGGATTCTCGACGCCCTGGGCCTGCAGCCCGTGGTCTACCACATGAACGAGGGCCACGCCGCGCTGCTGACCGTCGCCCTGCTGGAGCAGGAACGCCACGGCGCAAATGTGGACCACGCCAGCGATCAGGACATCGCATCGGTTCGCCAGCAGTGTATCTTCACCACGCACACTCCCGTCCCGGCCGGACATGACCGCTTTTCCTCCGAGCAGACCTACCGGATACTTGGCGAAGACCGCGCCCGCCTGCTGGAGCGCGTGGGCGCATTCCATGACGGCATGCTGAACATGACCTACGTTGCCCTCCGCTTTGCGCGCTTCGTGAACGGCGTGGCCATGCAGCACGGCAAAGTTTCCCGCGAAATGTTCCCGGACTACGAAATCAGCGCCATTACGAATGGTGTCCATGCGAGAACGTGGACGGCTCCCTCATTTCAGGCCGCCTACGACAAACATCTCCCGCGCTGGCGGCAGGACAATCTCAGGCTGCGGTATGCCATCGATATTCCCGAAGAGGAAATCGCGGCGGCTCACGCAGAGTCAAAGCGTGCGCTGCTGGCCGCGGTGAAAGAGCGCACGGGTATGGAACTGCACCCGGACATCTTCACCATCGGCTTTGCGCGCCGTGCCGCCACCTACAAGCGCAGCGACCTGCTCTTCCACGACGCGGAGCGGCTGGCCCGCATGGCGGGCGACTTTGGCGGCCTGCAAATTATCTACGCGGGCAAGGCGCATCCTGCGGACGAACCAGGCAAGGCAATGATCCGCCACGTCATTGAGTTGTCAAAGCAGCTTAGCTCCGACGCACTGAAGATCGTCTATCTCGAGAATTACGAGTGGCGGTTGGGGGCGTTGCTGACGGGAGGCGTAGACCTGTGGCTCAACACTCCGAAACGACCCTATGAGGCTTCAGGAACCAGCGGCATGAAAGCGGCGCTGAACGGCGTCCCCAGCCTCAGCATTCTCGACGGCTGGTGGATTGAGGGATGGATTGAAGGCGTCACCGGATGGGCCATTGCGGACCGCGATGACGAAGGCGGCGAAGCGGCTTCGCTCTACGAGCATCTTGAACAGATGATTCTGCCCCTGTACACCAAACAACCCGACCAGTGGGAAAGGATCATGCGCTCCACCATCGCCCTCAACGGCTCGTATTTCAATACTCAGCGCATGCTGGAGCAGTATGTGCTGAACGCCTACTTTCCCGAAACGGCTACCGTGACCGCAGCCGTCGCTCCAGAGCCGGCAGTGGTGTAGCGGGCATCTGAAAATTGGATTGAGGTTTCCGGCTTGCAAACGCACAGAAGTCGCCGGCCGCTTCTCAGCGACCCGGAGCTTAGCTACCCGATCTTTAGCTTCACCAGCCTTCTTTTTAGCTGACCGCTCCATCTCCGCTCTTTATAATCCGGTTCAATGCTATGAGTAATCAATCGGTGGCGGGTCCAATTACCACGCCCTCACAAGACGCGGCCCTGCGCCCCTTGTGCGTCGATCTCGACGGAACTCTGGTCAAGAGCGACACGCTCATCGACTCGCTGCTGGTGCTGGTCCGGACCCAACCGCTACAGGCGCTATGCGCTCCTCTATGGCTCCGCCGCGGCAAAGCCGCATTCAAGGCGCAGGTCGGCGCGCGCGTAGCGCTGGATGTAGACCACCTGCCATGGAACCGTGAGCTGCTGAACTATCTCTCAGACCAGCGGGCCAATGGACGCAAGCTGTATCTGGTAACCGGAGCCGATGCCCGCCTGGCGCAGCGCGTAGCCGACTGCCTGGGAATCTTTGACGGCGTTCTAGCCAGCGATGGCGCAACCAATCGCACCGGAGACCGCAAGTTGTCTCATCTGCGCGAGCGTTTTGCGGATTCCGGCTTTGACTACATCGGCAATGCGCGGCCGGATGCGCCGGTGCTGGCCGGCTGCGAAGAGGCGATGGTCGCCAATCCCACACGTTCGCTGCGGGCCCTGGTCCGCTCCCGTCGTATTCCAATCAGCCGGAAGTTTCACGATCGGGCGAACCCGGGAAGGTCGCTGCTCAAGGCGATCCGACTGCACCAGTGGGCGAAGAACATTCTCATTTTTGTTCCCCTCGCCCTGGCCCATGTCTTCCGCCTCCCTGTGGTTGGGGATGCCGCGCTTGCCTTCATCTCGTTCAGCCTATGTGCATCTGCAACTTACATCCTCAATGATCTGCTGGATATCGAGGCCGACCGCCGGCATCCCAAAAAGCGGCTGCGTCCTTTCGCCGCCGGAGACCTCTCCGTCGCCGCCGGCATTGCCGTCGTCGTGGCTTTGCTCGCGGCGTCCTTCACAGGGGCGGCTTTTCTTCCCCACAAATATATCGCCTGGCTCCTGACCTATCTGGTCGCCACTCTGGCTTATTCGCTGCACCTCAAGCGAGTGGCGCTGCTTGATGTACTGCTGCTGTCCGGGCTTTACACGCTGCGGCTGCTGGCGGGCGCCGCGGCGGTCCAGGTTCCGATCTCGCACTGGTTCGCAGGTTTCGCGATTTTCCTCTTTCTCTCTCTTGCCATCGTCAAGCGGTTCAGCGAGCTGCAAAACGCGCGCGCGAGCGGCGGATCGCTCGCCAACGGACGCGGCTATCTACTCACCGACATCGAGCAGCTTCGCAGCTTTGGGACCGTAAGCGCCATGGCCTCCGTCGTCATATTCACCCTCTACATCAACAGCGGCGAAACACTCGGCCTCTACCGCCGTCCCGGACGCATGTGGCTCATCGTCCCGCTCCTGATATGGTGGATTTTTCGAGTATGGCTGCTGGCCTCGCGCGGCGAGCTCGACGAGGACCCAGTCATTTTTGCCGTCACCGATCGTATGAGCCTGCTCATCTGGCTCTGCGTCGCCGTTATCGCCGTACTGGCCGTTTAAGCTGGATAGAAGGTAAAGGAACACGATGCCGCAGAAATCCCCCAGACCCGGCTTTGAGAGCTGGGGACGCTATCCAAAACTGGAAGCGAAGGTCGTCCCGCTGAACTGGACCTGTGAGTTTCCGCTGCGTCCCCCTCCCGCCACGCGCATGTTGCCTGTGGGCGCGGGCAGAAGCTACGGCGATGTTTGCCTCCTTGGGCACGGAACCCTGCTGCGCACCCGAGGCCCCGGACTCTCCGGGGGCATGGACCGCCTGCTCGACTTCGATCCGGCAACCGGAATCCTGTGCTGCGAAGCCGGTGTCACGCTCGGAGAAATTCTCGATTTCGCCGTGCCCCGCGGCTTTTTTCTGCCCGTTTCCCCGGGAACCAAGTTCGTCACCGTCGGCGGCGCAATAGCCAATGACATCCACGGGAAAAACCATCACATGGCCGGGACCTTCGGGCGGCATGTTCCCCGCTTTGAACTGGTGCGCTCCGACGGTCGTCAACTGATCTGCTCCGCCGCCCAAAACGCCGACTGGTACTCCGCAACCATAGGAGGAATGGGACTGACCGGGCTGATTGCCTGGGCCGAGGTGAAGCTCCGCCCGATCGCCTCCCGGCGGCTGCAGTACATGGGAATCAAGTTCAACGGCATCGAAGAATTTGTTGCGCTTTCGGCGCGCAACGCGAAAAGCGAGTACACCGTTGCCTGGATTGACTGCGTAGGAACGGGAAGGAATTTTGAGCGCGGCATTTTTATGGCAGCCGACCATGACACGATTCCCGGCCGCCTCACGCGCAGCAAGCCTTCCCGAATGTCGCTGCCCATTGACCTGCCGGAGTTCATGCTTAACCACAACACCGTCGCGCTCTTCAATTCCCTTTACTACAACCGGCAGCGAAGCAAAGTGAAATCCGCGGTGCTCGACTATGAGCCCTTCTTTTTTCCCCTGGATCGGCTTCGCCACTGGAACCGCATGTATGGCAAAAGCGGTCTACTGCAGTTTCAATGCGTCCTGCCCTGGGAGCCGGACCATCGCGGCCTGACGGAAATTCTCAAGTCGATTACGCGGTCGCGGCTGGCCTCGTTTCTGGCCGTGCTCAAGGTGTTTGGTGACGTGCCTTCCCCCGGAATGATGTCTTTTCCCAAGCCCGGCATTACCCTCGCGCTCGATTTTCCCATTCGTCACGAAGCCAGCCTGGACCTGCTGGAAAGGCTCGCCGCCATTACGCTTGAGCACGGAGGCAGAATGTATCCGGCGAAAGACGCCACCATGACGCCAACGCAGTTTCAGGCTTTCTATCCGCAGTGGAAGAAATTCGCGGCCTACATCGATCCGGCCTTCGATTCGGCCTTCTGGCAGCGGGTGACCTCCTGATGGCCGCACGCGAATTTCCAACTACCGTGCTGGCGATCGGCGCAACTTCCGCCATTGCCGAGGCCACGCTGCGCCTGCTCGCAGAGCGCGGGGCGCGCTTCTACCTGGTCGGGCGCAGCCAGCACAAGCTCTACGCCATAGCGGCCGATCTGCACACGCGCGGCGCATCCGGCGTGGCCACTCATGCCATGGACCTCGATGACACGTCCGCCCATCCCGCCATGCTGGCCGCTGCCGCCCAGTCCCTCGGGACCATTGAGCTGGCGCTCCTGGCCCACGGCCTTCTGGGCGACCAGGAAAACGCGCAATCCAGCTATGCGGAGACCGAATCAATCCTGCGCACCAATTTTCTTTCTGCCGTGTCGCTCATCACCTGGCTCGCCAATTATTTCGAAACGATGAAGCAGGGAACCCTGGCTGTGATTTCCTCTGTCGCCGGCGACCGCGGCCGCAAGAGCAACTACATCTACGGCGCATCCAAGGGCGGGCTCAGCATTTTCATGGACGGAGTGCGCAACCGCATCGACCGCGCCGGGGTCCAGGTACTGACCATCAAGCCCGGCTTCGTTGCGACTCCAATGACCGCGCACGTCGCCCAGGGGCCGCTGTTTGCAAAGCCCTCGCAAGTGGCCCGGGGCATCGTCCGCGCCATTGAGAAACGCCGCGATGTCGTCTACCTGCCGCCATTCTGGCGATGCATCATGCTTGTAGTGCGCATGATTCCACGCCGGATATTCAAAAAGCTGAATATGTAGGGCTCAGGGCTCAGGGAATAGGCAATAGGCAATAGTGATTTCTCGATTTCGAGAGCGTCCGGCGTCCTTTTCGTCCCCTCAACCGTCTAGAAAATGAGTCGTCCAGAACGTCCTGCGTTTCTGCCGCGTTCATTCAACCGCTGATTTCATTGAGAAAACGTATCCACGGGGCCGGAGGGAAACCGGACACTGAGGCTGGCCTATCGCCCGCACCCTATAAGGACAGGAGAAGCTGAAGAATTATGTGGATCGTTCGCCTAGCGCTCCGGCGACCTTATACATTTGTTGTCCTTGCGCTCCTGTTGATGGTTCTGGGCCCGATTGCGGTGCTGAACACGCCGACGGATATCTTTCCCAATATCAATATCCCTGTGATTGCAATGGTGTGGCACTACACCGGCCTTTCGCCTGAGGAGATGGCGAACCGCATCACCACTCGCAGCGAGCGGTCCATCACAACAACGGTCAACGACGTGGAGCACATCGAATCCCAGTCGTTGAACGGGCTCGCGATCATCAAGATTTTTTTTCAGCCCAACGTTGATATCGGCAATGCGGTGGCGCAGGTAACCGCGATTGGCCAGGCCCAGGTACATTCGTTTCCGCCGGGAACGGCCGCCCCATTCATCATTCAGTACAACGCGTCGACTGTGCCGATTCTGGAACTGGGTCTCTCCGGGCAGGGACTTTCCGAGCAGAAGCTGAATGACCTGGGACTGCAATTCATCCGCACCCAGCTTGTCACCGTCGATGGGGTGGGAATTCCCTACCCGTACGGCGGCAAGGAGCGTCAGGTGCAAGTGGACCTGAATCTTCCCGCCCTGCAGGCAAAAGGCCTCTCGCCCGCCGACGTGGTGAATGCGCTCGCCGCACAGAACCTGATCTTGCCGTCGGGCACCATGAAGATTGGCAAATTCGAGTACCAGGTGGCGACGAACAGCGCGCCCGAAACCATTGCCGAACT
>JBOGMA010000243.1:0-1505 GCA_050746465.1 Acidobacteriaceae bacterium | reverse complement strand
CTCCTCGATGATCTTGGCCATCGTATAGGTCTTGCCCGACCCCGTAACGCCCAGCAAAACCTGATGCTTCTCCCCGGCATGAACACCGCGCACCAGCTCCGGAATCGCCGTTGCCTGGTCGCCACGCGGCTTGTAATCGCTGACTAATTGGAAATCCACATTCTTATCGTAGCGAATCTCACGGCCATTCTGCGTATGCCCCCTCGAAGTCCGCTGCCAGCGCAGAAAAAAGCCCGCGTCTCTCGACGAGATGCGGGCTTGAGAGGTTGTATGCTTTACTTCGCCGCTGCGAGCTCTTCTTCTTTTTTCCCGCGACCATTCTTCTTCGCATGCCGAAGATCAAAGCGGTCAAGGTTCATCACCTTATTCCAGGCCGCTACGAAATCGCGAACGAACGTCTCCTGCGCATCCGCGCTGCCGTAGACTTCGGCCAGCGCCCGGAGTTGCGAGTTGGAGCCAAATATCAGGTCCACGCGCGTCCCCGTCCACCTCAGCTCGCCTGTTTTGCGGTCCCGCCCTTCAAACACTTCCCGCGCGTCTGACACCGGCTTCCACTCCGTACCCATATCCAGCAGGTTCACGAAGAAGTCGTTCGTCAGCACCTCTGGCCTTTTAGTGAAAACGCCGTGCTGCGAATGTCCCGTGTTGGCGTTCAAAGCGCGCATGCCGCCCATCAGCACCGTCATCTGAGGCGCGCTCAGGGTCATTAATTGCGCCTTGTCCAACAGGAGGGCCTCGGACGGAATGCCGTTTTTGCCTTTGAGGTAATTGCGGAATCCGTCCGCGACAGGTTCGAGCACGGCAAACGATTCCACATCAGTCTGCTCCTGGGAAGCGTCCATGCGCCCGGGCGTGAACGGAACCGTTACGTTGGACCCGGCATCCTTCGCCGCTTTCTCCACGGCCGCGCATCCCGCCAGCACGATCAGATCAGCAAAGGAGATTTTCTTGCCGCTCGTCTGCGCGCTGTTGAATTGGTCCCGTATGCCTTCAAGTACCTTCAGCACGCCGGCCAGTTCGTCCGGCTGGTTTGCTGCCCACCCGTTCTGCGGAGCAAGGCGGATGCGCGCCCCATTGGCGCCGCCGCGCTTGTCAGAGCCGCGAAATGTGGATGCGGATGCCCAGGCCGTCGAGACCAGTTGCGATATCGGCAGACCCGAAGACAGAACCTTGGCCTTGAGCGCCGCAATGTCCTTCTCATCAATCAGTTCGTGATCCACTGCCGGAACAGGATCCTGCCAGATCAATTCTTCCGCGGGAACTTCGGGCCCCAGATAGCGCTCCCGCGGTCCCATATCACGGTGCGTCAGCTTAAACCACGCGCGGGCGAACGCGTCCGCAAACTTCTGCGGGTTCTCGTAGAAGTTCCGCGAAATCTTCGCATAAACAGGATCCTCGCGCAGGGCGATGTCCGTGGTCAGCATTGCGGGAGCGCGGCGCTGGGACTTGTCGTGCGGATCGGGCACTGTGCCCGCTCCGGCATCGCCTTTCGGCTTCCACTGGAA
>JBOGMA010000242.1:0-1649 GCA_050746465.1 Acidobacteriaceae bacterium | reverse complement strand
TTGCCGCCGTAGAAGTAGGTGGCGTTGGATTCAATCTCAGGCCAGAAGTATTTTCCGACTTTGTATTGGGCGGTGGTGTTCCAGGCGATGGAGCGACCTAGTTTGGCAACGTTTCCTGTGGGCAGTGCGCCGCCCAAGCAGGAGATGATGTCGAAGCGCCCCCAGCCTTTGCCTGCTTCGAGAGTGGGACCGAGGACGGCGTCGGTGCTTCCGTTGGAATAGCTGCCGGTGGGGATGGTGGCGGTAAGCTGCACGGCGACGGCGTAGTTTCCGTGAAGCTCGTTGCCGGAGGCGATGCGGTACTTATAACCGAACATGGGGTCGCCAAAGCCGTCTTTGGAGGCGCTGTGGTGTTCGAAGTAGGACGGCGGATAAAAATCGAATTCGCTGTTGAAGCCGGGGACGATATTGAGCCCTTTGGAGACGCCGTAGTTCCAGTTGGGTGCGCCGCTTGGCGTGATCTGGCGCGAGGAGTCGAAGCGGAAGACCTGAATGAGCATGGGGTATGCCTGGTTCAGCGGCACGGACCACCCAGGCTGCTTTGACTGCGCTACTGAGGCGCGATGCTGAAGGCGGGTGACCAGGTTCGACTGAGCGTGAAGGCAGGGCGTGGCGACGACGCACACGGCGAGGGTGGCGAGAAACTTGCGCAAAGCTGGTCTCCGACGAAGTGAAGCAACGAAATGAATGTAGCTGGCTGCGTGCGCGGTGCGCATCGGCGGGTAGGTGGAGAAGCGAGTCAATCGAAAGATTGAGAAGCCGCCGAATCCACGACCAGCGGGATGGTCAAGAACGCGGGGAGCAGAATGGCGCTCAAGGCGCGTATGCATGGACGGCGAGTCCTACATCATCTCCGGGGCTTCAATACCGAGCCAGTCGAGGGAGCGAATGAGTTCGCGCTGGGCGATGGCGGCAGTGGCCAGCAGGAAATTGCGCTTGTCCGGGTCGGACTCGGTGAGAATGTGGTGCTTGCGATAGAAGTTGCTGAAGTCCTGCGCGAGCTGGAAGGCGTGCTTGGCGAGGTATGCCGGTTCGGCAGTGGAGATGCACTGTTCGAGCAGGAGTGAAGATTTTGAGGCGCGCAGCCAGAGCTGCCAGATGGCGTCATTTTCTTCGCCAGAGAGGTAGGGGGCGGGGTCGAGTGAGGCAACGGCGGCGAGCGATGCTTCGGGAGTGGTGTCCGCCTTACGGAAGATGCTGCGCGTGCGGACGACGGCGTATTGAAGATAAGGGCCGGTTTCGCCTTCGAAGCTGAGAGCGTCCTTGAAGTCGAAAGCGATGACGGAATTCCGCGTGTACTTGAGCATGAAGTAGCGGAGCGCTCCCACGGCAATAGCCCGGGCGGTGGATTCACGCTCGGACTGCGGCAGCTCGGGATGGCGCTGGTTTACTTCCGCTTGCGTGGCCGCGATGAGCTTGTCGATAAGGTCGTCGGCTTTCACGCCGAACCCTTTGCGTCCGGAGACTTCAATGTAGGGACGGGCGCGATCTTCGTCGGAGATGGCGTAGCCGAGTTCTTCGGCGCAGCGCGGTGTGAGGGCGACCATTTCGTCGGAGAAAGGGGTGTAGTTGGCGGCCTGCTCTGTGTAGCCGAGTCCGCGCAGAGCCTCGATGACGTTGGCCTGGGGATCGGACTGGCGCGAGTCGAT
>JBOGMA010000241.1:0-5689 GCA_050746465.1 Acidobacteriaceae bacterium | reverse complement strand
CAATTACGCTTCAACCGGAGGAAATAGAATGAATAAACTTGCTTCGCTTATCGTTCTGGCCGCACTGGGAGCTTTCCCGATGCTGGCTTCAGCAGCCACTTTCCACGATGTCCCGCTGGTCGACGTCAACTGTTCGAGGAAGGTGGCCGCCAATCCCGACGCGCACACCCGCTCGTGCGCCATTATGTGCGCAGGGAGCGGCTACGGCATTCTCGACAATGGAAAATTCATCAAGTTCGACGCCAATGGAAACAAGGAAGTTTTGAAAGAACTCAAAGCCTCCCATGAGAAGGACCACCTGCGTGTAAACGTCAAGGGAGAGGTGAAGGGAGACACAATGCAGGTCTCCTCCGTAAAGCTTCTCTAAATATCCCGTCCCCTATTAGGGCCTTCCTTCCGCTTCGGAAGGAAGGCCCTCTTGTTCAAACCCTGTTTTCCCGTCCAACCAGCGGAGCCGAGGAAGCCCGGGCCACCAACTCCGGCTGCACAATCCGTATCTCCGTATCCTGTGATCCCGTTGACTGATCCCGGTTCCGAGCGTTCAGAATAAGCTCCGCCGCCAGCAACCCCATTTCCCGCAAGGGCTGCCGAACCGTCGTGATTCCCGGCGTGGCCACATCCGCCGGCAAAATGTCGTCGAACCCGGTCACCGAGCAATCTTCGGGAACATGCAGCCCGGCCTCAGTCAGGCCCCGCACCACGCCCAGAGCGGTCAAATCATCGAAGGCAGCCACCGAGGTAAACGGACTGCCCGAAGCCAGCATCTCTTTGGCAAAGCTTTTTCCGCCCTCGAAGCCCGATTTCGAGTCCGACACATTCGGCAGTTGAAAAATCAGCCGCGGATCCAGCCGGAGTCCCGCCTCCGCCGCTGAGTCCCGAATACCCTCCCAACGCGGCTCGCTGTCAAACATCTCGCCCGGGCCCCTGATCACCGCTATTTCCCGGTGCCCGAGCGAAACCAGATGCCGCATCACGAGCGCCCCGCCGGCGCGATTGTCCACCAGCACAGAGGCAATGCGCCGCCTGGTCAAGTCGCGGCCCACGATCACAATCGGAACGTGGTTCTTCTCAATATCGGCAAGCAAATCGGTCTCTTCAAAAACCCAGCTCGCAATCACCACCACGCCTTCGGCGCGCCGCTCCAGCAACATGCGAAAATACTGGTCGAAAAGCTTGCGCTGCGTCTGCGCATTCACCAGGAGCGAAAAGTATTGTGCCGGCTGCAAGCCTTCATCAATCCCGCCGACCACCGGAACGCAGAACGGGTCCGACATGTCATACGCCAGCACGCCGATTGTCTGCGTTCGGCGGCGGCGCAGCGAGCGCGCGTAGGCATCCGGATGATAGCCAAGTTGTTTTGCCGACGCCTGAATGCGCTTGCGCGTGGACTCTGCAACATGCCGCGAAAGAGGCGCCTCGCTGAGGACAATCGATACCGTCGAAACGGAAAGTTGGCACGCTTTCGCAATGTCTGACAAAGTGACGTGGCCCGATTCGTGCTTGCCCACCTTCATTCCTTTCCTGATCCAGCCAGTATGACACCCCAATGCCGCTTGAGCTCTGGCTCTGCCGGTGCTGCAAGGTCATTTTTTCACTTGACAGCCGTTACAAATGTTCCTTACATTTCTAGACTATTCAAACGTTTGAATCAAGCAAAATCGGAGGCTTGGTCATGAAGTTCAAATTACAATCAACATCCTTCGGCCGGTTCTTCCTATGTCTCTTCCTCATTTCCCTTTCCGCCTCTGTTGCCGCCTTCGGCCAGGCCGGGAGAGGCAGCATCAGCGGCTCCATTACCGACCAAACCGGAGCCGTCATCCCCGGAGCCGCCGTCTCGCTGCTCGACCCCAGCACCGGCGTCACCAGGAACACCAAGGCCAATGCTTCTGGCCACTACGCTTTCATTTCACTCAATCCCGGCGTGTATAGCGTTACCGCCAAAGAGACTGGCTTCACCACGACCATCCGCAACAACATCACCGTAACCGTCGATCAAACCACCACCGTGGATCTCGCCATGCAAGTGGGCAATATTAGCCAGGTGGTCACGGTAACGGGCAATGTGGGCCTTACCGAAACTACCAACTCCACTGTGGGCCAGTTGATTAATGCGGCTACCATCGACCGCGTCCCGCTGCTCAACCGCGATGTTTACGATCTGGTGCAACTCAGCCCCGGCGTTACGCCCGCCAACGGCTCACCCAATTCCTCTAACTCGCAGTCCATCGCCAGCATCACCAGCGGCCGCCCCGGCATCGATGTCTCCTCCTACACCATCAACGGCGCCATCATTGGTTCGGTCTACTACATGCTCGACGGCAGCCCGCTTGGCGTCGCCGAAAACAACTCCGCAGCCATTCTTCCCGCCATGGTCATTCCCGAAGACGCGGTCGAAGAAACCCGCGTCGAGACTCAGAACACTCCCGCCTCCTACCAGAGCGGAGGAGCGGGCGTCATCAGCCTGGCCAGTAAATCCGGAACCAACAATTTTCACGGCAACATCTTTGGAGTCTTCCGTCCCAACGTCCTCGGGGCCAACGAATACTTCAACAAGCAGAGCCAGCTCGCCAGCGGGTCGCCCAATACCCCGCCGGACTTCCACCGTTACCAGGAGGGTGGGTCCTTCGGCGGCCCCATTCTGCATGACAAGCTCTTCTTCTTTGGCGATTACGAGGCCACGCAGCAGGCGCTCTTCGACGGATCAAACATCTTCACCGTACCGACATCGGCCGAGCGCACGGGCGATTTCTCCGCCGACGACTTTACCATCTATAACCCTATGCTTCCTGAAAATGCTGACGGCACGCGCCAGCCCTTTGCCGGCAACATCATTACCAATCCCAACCCCATCGCGGTGAAGTTCCTCTCCGAAATGCCCAAGTGCAACATGCCGAACCCCACCACCTGCGATTCTGACACCACGGGCGCACTCAATAACTTCTATATGCCCGGCGTCGATCCCTCTACGGCACAGAAGTTCGATGTGCGCCTCGATTACAACTGGAGCGAAAAGCAGCACATCTTCGGACGCTTCTCCTTCGCCAGGCTGACCAGCTCGTTGGTCAACGCATTCATCAACGAGTGGGACCCGTTCTACGCGCAAAACATCACCAACGCCCGCAATGTTCTGCTGGCCGACGACTACACCTTCAATGCCAACACGGTGCTGCAGGTGCGCTACTCCTTCATCCGTCATTATGAGAACCAGACCGGCGACCCGCGGCAGACTGGATACGACATCACCAGCCTCGGTTTTCCAGACTCCCTCGCAGCACAGCAGACCTACAAAACCCTGCCCTACGTATTATTTGACGATGTGGGCGGAGGAGTTGGTGGGACAGCAAACTGGAACACCTTCCAATACGCCAGCGAGAACAGCGACGTGATCGCCAGCGTAACCAGGGTTCAGGGCAAGCACCAGATCAGCGTCGGCTTTGAGTACATGAAGCGCTTCCTGAATGTGGGCCAGCCTCCCTCCTCCTCCGGAGCGTACAATTTCAACTTCAGCGCCACGGACCAATCTGTGGACAACGGCGGCGGCGGCAGCGATTTTGCTTCGTTCCTCATCGGCATGGGCGAAGAGCCGGGCAACGAAAGCTACAACTTCACCAAAGATCTTTTTGTGGCCGAAGCCAGCCCATATTACGCTGCTTTCGTCGATGACACCTACCATCCGGCAAAATCCTTCACCGTTACTGCCGGTTTGCGCTGGGATATTTTCGGCGGACGCACCGAGCGCCATAACCGCCTGGAATACTTCGACCCGAATGCCGCAGGCACGGTGAACGGCACTGCATACACCGGCGCGGAAGTCTACGTGAATAGCGACCATCGCTCGCCATTCGCCACCAACCTGGGCAATATCAGCCCGCGCCTCGGATTCACCTGGCAACCGATGAGCAAGCTGGTCCTCCGTGGCGGGGCGGGCATCTATTACGGCCCCAGCCCGGAGATGCCGGGCAGCGCATCTCTGAACAGCGACGGATTCTCCTCCGTCACCAACTGGGCCTCCACCTGCTTTACCAACGATGGAAACACCACCTACAATGGAAGTTCGGGCTGCGCTGGAGCAGCGTCCGGCAGCCCCGCTCCCAGTGCTACCGGCATTTACTCACTCAGCAATCCATTTCCGAACGGCGTAGTACCCATCTTCACGACGCCGCCTCCAGGCGTGGCCAATAATCTCGGCACAACGCTCAACACGGTGCTGCACCATCAAAACACCCCCACGACGTACAACTTCAACTTCGGACTGGAGTACGAGTTCCCGTACCAGATGGTGCTCAGTCTGGGTTATGTTGGCAGCCGCGGACTCTATATCCCCTTCGGCCAGATCGACGCTAATACGCTGGACCTTGCCACCATTCAGAAGTACGGCGCTTCGCTGTGCGTCGATACGTCGAACCCAGCGTGCGCGGTAGTCCCCAACACCTGGGCCCCGACTCAGCCGGCCACCAACGGCAACTACGGCTCTAATACCGTCCCGCTCTGGGTATCCCTGCAGGAGTACCCGCAGTTTGGCAGCGGCTACTATGGATCCGGCAATGGCGTGCTCCTCAACGGCTTCCCGGGCGGCGACTCCGACTATAGTTCGCTCCAGGCCAAGCTGCAGAAGCGCCTCACCCATCACTTCACCACTCTTGTCGGCTTCACCTGGGCCAAGTTGATCACGGATGACGGTAATCCTCCGCTCGGATTCGTCGCCTCCCACAACGGCGCTCCGCAGGACATCAAAAATCTGGAGTATGAGCACTCCGTGAGTCCGCAGGACGTGAAATATCAGTTCACAGGAGCCGTCTCTTATGACCTGCCCATGGGCGAGGGCAGGGCCGTCGATTTCCACCGCATTGGCAACGCCTTCCTGGGCGGCTGGACGCTCAATGGAATCCTCTATCTCAGTTCCGGCATCCCCATCGCGTCGCCGGCTTCCGGCGCCCCTATCGGATACCTCAATCAGCGCGCCGACCTCACCTGCGATCCAAGCAAAGGAGCCCCGCGTACCGATACAACCTGGTTCACGCCGGACTGCTTTGCAATTCCCTCCACCCCGTTCGTGCCCGGCACAGCGCCCGCATATCTGGATCACATGCGCACCATGGGCGCGCGCGACGTGGATGTTTCTGTCTATAAGTCATTCCCAATGGGCGAAGCGCGCAACCTCCGGCTCGACGTTTCATCCTATAACCTCACCAACACGGCACAACTAGGCATGCCCGGTGTTCCTGACATCACTGACGTGCTCACTCAGCCTGACGTGGCGGCGAGCTTCGGACAGATCACCGGCACCGTAAACACGCCGCGCCAGTTTCAGTTCGGCGCGCGCTTCAGTTTCTAATCTCAGGCGGTCCTCCTGACGGGCGGCGCGGCACAAGGCGCCGCCGCCTTTTTTGGACAAGTCACAATGCCGTTGTAACGCCCCTCTGGTTCACAATGGCGGCAGGAGTGGCTCGATGTGTGGCCGATACCAGCGCCGGTTTGACAAGCAGCGCATTGCCGAGGCCTTTGCGCTCGGCAATCTGGACGGCCTTGCCCTCGAACTTGATCTGACCCCGAACTACAACGTAGCTCCGCAAACCATGCAGCCTGTCATCGTGTGGGATGAAGATGTCGGCATGCGCACTCTTCAGATGATGTTCTGGCGGTTTCTCCCACCCTTCTGTTCCGATCCGAAAACCTTCAAGCTCAGCAC
>JBOGMA010000240.1:0-21477 GCA_050746465.1 Acidobacteriaceae bacterium | reverse complement strand
GCGGATCCCGTTACCTCTACTGCGCTGCGGCGACTTGGGATTTTGTTGCTCCCCTCGCTTCTTCTTCTCTTGACCGACGGTCGCGCACCGTTGACAGTTGGGCAAGAGCAAAGGCCCCGATGGCGATTTCAATATCGCGCATAGCGAGGTCAGAAAACATGCCGGTAGTCAGCAGGTTTGCCGCAATACCGAGCAGCCAAATCATTACGATGTAACCGCCGATTTTTGTCCAGCGGCTGAGTACGATGAGCCCGGCGATAATTTCGACGATGCCGACGCTGTGCATGAAAGTCGCGGTGCTGACCGGAATTATTTTCGTCGCCAGCGGACTCAGGTACATCCCCCAATCGGCGAGTTTATCAAAATACTTATCAGTTCCGGTAATTAGCGGTCCCACACCGAGGCCTATTTTGAGCGCCCACCATGCCCCGTTGAGATGGCCATCGAAATTCTTCATATCCGGCCTCCTTCTGCTAATAAGAGCGGCAAGACCCGGATTAGTTACAAGCAGCGGTGCGTTCTGGAATGCCTGCGGAGAAAATTGTAACCTTTAACGGGCTTGATGCTCTATCCTAAGTGGCCATGGCTATGAACGGACTACTGGAAACAGCCAGATGCGAGGGTTGGACAGACCTCGAAGTCATTGAACGGGTGCTGGCGGGTGAAACGGCACTCTATGAAATCATCATGCGCCGCTACAATCAGCGACTGTATCGCGTAGCGCGCGCGATTGTGCGCGATGACAACGAAGCAGAAGACGTGATGCAGGACGCCTACGTCCGGGCCTATCGGAACCTCGGGCAATTTCGCGGTGAGGCGTCGTTTGCGACCTGGCTCACGCGCATTGCTGTGAATGAATCGCTCAGCCGGTTGCGTTTGCGCAATCGCAACTCCCAGTTGGACGAAGACGATTGTTATGGAGACGATTCTATGAACCTGGCCGATACTTCGCCTAATCCTGAACTGAACGCCTCCGTGGCTGAGCTGGGACACCTGCTGGAAAAGGCGGTGCTCGATCTTCCGGAGCAATACCGTGCCGTGGTGATGCTGCGCGATATCGAGGAGTTGAGCACTGCCGATACTGCGGCTGCGCTTGATCTTACAGAGGAAAACGTAAAAGTTCGGCTGCACCGGGGCCGCGCGATGGCGCGTGAGTGGCTATTTGAGCGGGTTGGGTCGAATGCGAAACATGCGTTCCCCTTCATGGGCGTTCGCTGCGACCGCGTTGTTGAGTCAGTTTTCGCACGGCTGAAGGAATATGAAAACGACGTGCGAGCACGCCTGCAATAAGCCCCGGGTCTACCTCAAGAGGGCGTATCCTGATTTCGTAGTGTAATTCGAGTCTCCCCTATCAGGAGAGAGCGATGAGCGACATTCGCCTGAATGTAAATGACAAGGATCTCCATGTAGACGCGGACCCGGAGGAAACTCTGCTGTCGGTCCTGCGCAATCGGCTCCAACTCACAGGCGCTAAATACGGCTGCGGCGAAGGCGAGTGCGGAGCCTGTACGGTGCTTATGAATGGCGCCGTAGAGCGTTCATGCATAAAGAAAGTCGGCGAGGTTGGAAACGCGCGGATCCTGACCATCGAAGGCGTGGAGCGCGATGGCGCGCTGAGCTCTCTGCAGCAGGCCTTTCTTGAGGAAGAAGCGCTGCAATGCGGCTACTGCACGCCGGGCATGATCCTTTCAGCCACCGCGTTGCTGCGCGAGCATCCACATCCCAGTGACCAGCAGATCATCGAGCACATGAATGGAAACGTCTGCCGCTGCGGGGTCTATCCGCGAATTGTTGCGGCGATCCGACGGGCATCGCAGCATACCGCTGAAAGGAGGCAGGCATGAGCAGCGAGACTACCTACGAACTTCGTGATCGACTGCACTGGTTCGAGCTTGGCCGACGCGATTTCCTCAAGCTGTGCGGCGGCGGATTGCTGGTATGCCTGAGCAGCGCCACGCCGGCGATTGGGCAGCGGCACAACGGTGAACACGAGCTGCCGAAAGAGATCAGCGCGTGGCTATATATCGACCAGAACGGCAAGGTCACGGTCTACACCGGCAAGATTGAGACCGGACAAAATATTCGGACCTCACTTGCGCAGCAGGTTGCGGAAGAGCTGCGGACTGCAGTCGACACCATCAGCATGATCATGGGCGACACGGATCTGACTCCGTGGGATATGGGCACGTTTGGCAGTTTGACTACACCGCAGATGGGACCGAAGCTGCGCACCATGGCGGCGGCAGCGCGGCAATTGCTGGTGGAAACGGCGGCGCGGCGCTGGAATACGGGAGCGGACGGGTTGGTTGCCGCCAACGGCAAGATCACGAATCCAAAAAGCGGGAACGCCCTGAGCTACGGCGCAATCACGCGTGGGCAGAAGCTGACCGAAACCGTAGTCGATCAACCGCCGCTCACCCCCGCTGTGGACTGGAAGATCGCTGGAACATCCGTTCCCAAGGTAGACGGCCGCGCTTTCGTAACCGGCAAGCATCAGTTTCCTTCTGACATTCAGAGGCCGGGGCTGTTGTATGGAAAAGTGCTCCGGCCGTCGGGCTTCCATGCTTCGCTGGTTTCGCTGGACACCAGTCCTGCGGAAAAGCTGGCAGGCGTGAAGGCTGTGCGCGACGGCGATTTCGTCGGCGTGGTGGCTCCGGATTTGCTGACTGCGGAAGGGGCGGTCAAAGTCGTCGAGGCAAAATGGAACGTTCCGTCACAGCCCTCGAACAATGGGCTGTTTGCTTATTTGCGCAGCCATCCGGAAGGCGGCGAAGGTCAGCAGGCCGGCGATCCACCCGCAACTGCAGGCGCAGTAGCGGGAGACGTGAAGCTCGAGCGGCATTACACGGTGCAGTACATCGCCCACACGCCATTGGAGCCGCGAGCCGCCGTAGCTGAGTGGGACGGCAATAAAGTAACGGTGTGGACCGGAACTCAGCGTCCCTTTGCCGTACGCGACCAGGTTGCCGAGGCTTTCCGCATTCCGCACACGAGTGTTCGCGTGAAGATGCCCGACATGGGCGGCGCTTATGGCGGCAAGCATACAGGGGAATGCGCGGTAGAAGCTGCGCGCCTGGCGAAGGCGGCAGGTAGACCGGTGAAGCTCGTCTGGACCCGTGAAGAGGAGTTTACCTGGGCTTACTTCAGGCCTGCGGGGCTTATTGAAATCAGGAGCGGCGCGAATCGCGACGGCAAGCTGGTGGCCTGGGAGTTTGACAACTACAACTCGGGAGATGCTGCGCTGGAGTCGCCCTACGATGTTCCCAACCAGATTGCGAATTTCCATCCGTCAGATTCGCCGCTGCGCCAGGGGTCGTATCGCGCGCTGGCCTCCACCGCGAATATTTTCGCGCGCGAATCTCACATGGACGAGTTGGCGCATGAGCTCAACATGGACCCGCTTGAGTTTCGGCTGAAGAACCTTGCTGACGCCAGACTTCGCGCAGTATTGCAGGCGGCTGCGGATAAGTTCGGATGGGGACGCGCGAAATCAACGCCGCAGCGCGGATTCGGCCTGGCCTGCGGAACTGGCAAGGGCGGTCGTGTCGCAACCTGTGTTGAAGTCGGGATCGACTCAAAGAGGGGAATCAAGCTGCGCCGCGTGGTGCAGGCCTGGGAATCGGGCGCGGTCGTGAATCCAAACGGACTTCGCAACCAGATGGAGGGTGCCATATCCATGGCGGTGGGCGGAGCCTTGTTCGAGGCCATTGATTTCAGCAATGGCCGAATTCTGAATGCCAGCCTCAAGCAATACCGCGTCCCGCGCTTCAGTGATATCCCGGACATTGAGGTTGTGCTGGTTGACAGAAAGGACATTTCGTCGACTGGAGCCGGGGAAATGGGTGTTACCGGGCTGGCTCCGGCGATCGGTAATGCGATCTTCGCCGCCACGGGAACCCGCCTGCGCCACATGCCGATGCTACCGGACGACGTGATTCCCGCCTAAGGAGTGCCATTCTTCACTGGAACAAGTGTTTGGAACAGGTTGTGCGACTCAGAAGTGAAGCGTCTGAGCGGAGCCGTCGTAGTGCAGAGCGCGATCGGCGGTGTTTTCGACCGCCTCTCCGGAGCCGTGGTTTTCGCCAACCAGAACAATCCTGAAATCGCGCTGTGTCGGCATCCCCGCAAACGTGCCTTTCCGAGCGCCGATAGTGAGCGTTCGCTTTGAATCGTCCCAATGCAGGGCGATTTTTGTCCACGCGCCTTTCTCATAGTCGTAGGTTGTGCCGTCGTCGTTATACAGGCTGAAGTCAGCATCAGCGCCCGGGTAAATGCGCAGCGTAATCGCGCCGTCTGGATGCTGATTGCTGTATTCCAACTCCGGCCCCATGGGAACGATGCTCCCGGCGCGGACATATAGAGGCATGATTTTCAGAGGAGTTGCGCGGGTGATTTTCTGACCCCCCTGTGCCGGAGCGCCCGTCCAGAAGTCGAACCAGTTCGCGCCCTTCGGAAGATAGACTTCGCGGGATTTCGCGCCCGCTTCCGTTACCGGCGCCACCAGGATCGACGGCCCAAACATGAACTCATTGCTTATATCGAGGGCCTTGGGATCGGTGCGAAAATCAAAGGCCAGCGCGCGCATTGGCGTGTATCCATCAAACGTTGTGCGCGCAGCCAAAGAATAGATATACGGCAGCAGCCGATAGCGCAACCGGTCATACAACGTCAGAATGTTCTGCGCCCTTTCGCCGTAGGACCATAATTCGTTCTGGTTATTGGCTCGAGTGCCGTGTACGCGAAAAATGGGGCAAAACGATCCGTACTGAAACCAGCGCACGAATACTTCCTGGTAGGCAGAATCAGTCGTGTTGCCTCCCAGGAAGCCCCCAATATCCGTTGTCCAATAAGGCAAGCCCGTCATCGAGTAATTCAGACCAGCCGGAATCTCCCTCTTCAGCGTCTGGAAATTGGTGGCGATATCGCCAGACCATGCCGCCGCCGAATTCCGCTGCATTCCGGCAAACGCGGAGCGGCTGAGCAGGAAGACGCGTTTGCCGCTGGTTGCTTTTCGCTGCCCGTCGTAGATTGCTTCAGTCGTCATCAGCGGAAATAGATTCTGATAACGTGAGCCGTTGCCGATTGCCGTGCCAGCACCTGCCAACATGGAGGTGCGCTCTTCGTCATACATATCCGAGGGCTCATCGGAATCCATCCAGTACGCATCGACGCCGATCTTGTAAAGCGAATCGCGCACCTGCTGCCAATAAACCTCGCGCGCCGCTGGGTTAAATGCGTCATATAGCCGCGAGCCGACAAAGTACGGCGGCAACGCCTCTTCGCCCGGAGTTACGAACAGTCCCTTCTTCAGCAGTTGTTCAAAAGTCGCAGTGCCGGGCTGAAACAGGGGCCAGATGGAAACCATGATGTGGACATGATCGTGATGCAGCGCCTGCACCATCGCCGCAGGGTCGGGAAAGTTCTTATTGAAGAAACGCGAACCAAACTTCGTTTCCCAGCCCGCGTCCAGCACGATGTTGTCGATGGGGATGCGGAGGCGGCGGTATTTCTCTGCTACACCTACAATTTCCGCCTGGCTGTTGTAGGCCAGCTTGGACTGCCAATAGCCGTAGGCCCAGCGAGAAAACAGCGGCGCCCGCCCCGTCAGATGTCGATAATCCTGAATGATGCGGTCAAAGTTCGGCCCATACAGGAAGAAGTAGTCCACCGCCTGCGAAACCGCGGAACTGATCGACACGACCGGCTGAAAACGATTGTTCCAGTGCGTGGCAGAGCCGTTATTCCAGAAAATCCCATAGCCTTTGCTCGAAAGAAAAAATGGAATCGAGATATTCGTGTTGTCCTGCGTGAGTTCAAGCTCAAGGTTCCGCTGGTTCAGGACTCCATCCTGATGCTGTCCCAGGCCATAAAGCCGCTCCTGCGGCGTGAGCGCAAACCAAACCGATGCGCGCTCCGTATGGAGGCCATCGGTTACGGTCGGTTCAATTTTGCGCGGAGAAGGCCAGTCGGATTCGCTGAGCAGGGTGTTGCCGTTTGAGTCATGGAAGCTCACCGCGCCGCTGGACTTGCTGACGGCAACAACCAAGTCATCTGTAAGAACTTTTATGTCCTTCTCTCCCTGCTCCACCTTGAAAGACGTTGCATCGCAGGAATTTTTGAGGAGAAACGGATTCGAAAGATCCGGGAGCGTCGTGCCCGGATAGTAAGTTACGCGAACCATATCGTTGCGGCAGGGCTCGATGCGCAGCGTGCCATGCGCCATGCGAAAGTTCACCGCGGTGGCTGTGGACGCAACATTTGTAATCGGAAACAAATTCAACGTGTTTCGCTGCGCGGCAGCGTAACGGCACGGCAAGACAAAGGCAACCAGCACGGCAGTGAAAAGAGCAGCGGCTTTACGCTTTGAGAAATAGAGCATCGTGACTCCCGAAGTCCATAGTACCGAACGCGAAATCAACCGCGTTTCATTCAGCAACAGGAATACCGGGTCGTTCGCCAGAAAACAGTGAGTGTGCGCGGGTGTCGCGCCGCTCCGCGCGCCACTTTGCCAAGAACATCAGTAAACCAAGCGCCGTGAGCAACCAGCCGCCAACACGATCCGCCGTCCACGCGTAGTGAATGTCGATTGTGGATTGTCCTTTCGCAATCGGGACCACAATCAAGCCATCGATCCGGTGCGGACGATGAGTGCCCGCAATTCCATTCACCGTAACCCGCCACGCGCGATAATCGCGAATGTTGATTACGACAAATCCCTGCCGCAGGCTTTCTACGCTGAAGTGCAGCCGGCGCATGATCACAGGCGAGTAATTGTCAGGAATATTTTTGGGGGCCGCAGCATTCGGATCAGTGGCAAGCCACCAGGGCGGATTGCTGTGCCCTACGGCGTTGATCTTCGCTCCAACGGGGGGATACTCGTCAGTCGAGTCATGCGGGTTACCGCTCACAAAACCGCTGACAAAATCCGAAGCCGAATACCCCGTCCCGCAGTACTGCCGAAAACGCGAATTCCCATGAAGACTGAGCGCGATTGGAACAGCAAGCGCAATTGCGATTGCCGGCAGGGGCTTCACGCGAACCCGATCAAGCGCCAGCGCCAGCAGCGTGGCCGCGATGGCGCCGAGCAAAGCATCCAGCCGCCAGGGGAACTGAAGGTTTTTCAACTCTGGAAACATGCGCCATAACCCTGCGCTCGGAGCTGTAAGCAAAAACCCCAACACCGCCGATATGGCCAGCAAAGCAACACTTACGAATCGACCATATCCCTGCTCCGGTTTCGTCGCTTTTCGTGTGTTGAAGATCGCGAGCGCTCCGAAGATTGCGATGACCGCGAGGAGCGCTACCGAACAAATCGACGCCGTGCGCAGAATGGCTTGGTGCGATGGCCCTCCAAACTGGCCGAAAAGAAAATTATCCCAAACGCGTACGCCGGGAACTTCCGGCATGATGATGTGCACCCATCGCTGTTCCACAATTGCCGGCACAAGGTAAAACCCGGCAAGCGCCAAGCCGATGCAGGAGCCAAGCGCGATGCGGCCTGCCTCACGCAGCGTGTTCCGCAAATCTCTTGAAGCAACCCACGTCCAGAAAACCCTGGCAGCCGCCAGCCCGGCCAGCAGATAGCATCCCATCACGGCCGCGGGGGCATCGGTTATCCACATCAGAGTGATGGACAACGCGACCCCGGCGACCGACACACGCCGCCGCAACACGGACAGTATGATCAGCGGAATCCAGGCCGCGGCCAGCAACTCCGCAAACGCGCTGCGCTCGTAAAACGTAAACAGCATGTAGGGGTGCACCATGTAAAAGCAGCACGCGATCAAAGCCGCGGGTTCGCCGGCCCACTCGCGAGCCAGCCGATACATGGTGAAGCCGCACGCCGTGAGCGCAAGCCAGATGAATGTGTTCGGCACAGCAACCCAGGGCAATACAAATCCGAAGAGCGCTCCTGCAGCCCACGACAGCGGTGGATAAAAAATAAAACGTGGCGCACCCGAATTCCATGCGGCGGAAAAATCCCAATGCGGATATGCAAACCCCTGCCGCCACTGTGCGTTCACTTCCAGCCAGTTCAGCAGGTGGAAGCCGAAATCGTGCCCACAAGATGAGCCGCCGAGCGCCAGCGGCAGCACGGCCAGCAGCGCAGCAAGCGGAATCACAACCAGCGAACGACGAGTTCTCATCCCATCCATACTACGAGCGGGCAGCGCCTGTTGCTTTGCCAACGGGCTGCGCTATTCTTTAGGCGATGCGCACCGCTTTTGCCCTCCTGTTTCTCTTCGCTTCCCTGGCGCTCGCCCAACAGCCGGATCCCAACGTGCTTTTCCGCCACTCGGTCGAAGCCCAGCAGCACGGCGATTATCAAACCGCCATTCAGGATTACCAGAAACTGCTCAAGTCCCATCCCGAAGCGGCAGAGGTCCGGGCTAATTTGGGTGCAGCGCTCGCGCATGAGAAGCGCTTTGATGAAGCGATTGTCCAATACCACCTGGCATTGAAAGCGGCCCCCGGCAATGAAGCAATCCGCATGAATCTGGCGCTGGCCTATTACAAAAAGGGCGATCTGGTAAATGCCCGCCGAGAGTTTGAAGAAGTTCGCAAGCAGGAGCCCGATAACTCGCAGCTCGCGATTCTGCTGGGCGACAGCGAAGTGCGCCTGGGCCAGCCGGCGGATGCAGCCGCGATGCTCGCGCCTCTAGAAGCTGCGAACGCATCCAACACGGACTTCGAATACGTCTACGGAACCGCCCTTGTTCGCACGGGCAAAAAGCTTGACGGAGCAACGCGACTGGAGAAGGTTGCGGAAGCGACGAAGAGCGCTGATGCCTATCTACTGGCCGGATCCACACTGCTGGACCTGAACGAATTCGCGCGCGCTGAGAAGGACCTGGACGCTGCGCTGCGGCTCAATCCCAACCTGCCGCGCGTCTCCATTTTGGCTGGCATGGCGCACGACATGAATGGAGACGCGGCGGAGGCCAAACCGTTGCTGCGCAAAGGTCTCAAGCGCAATCCCAGCGACTTTGACGGTAACCTCTATCTCGGGTCTATTCTCTACAAGCGCCGCGATATGGCGGAAGCGAAACAGTATCTGGACCGGGCGATCCAGCTCAAGCCCAGGGATCCCACCGCCGCTTACGAAATGGCCATGTGGGACAGCACCTCGCGCCAGTTCGACGACGCCGCAAAAATCCTCGAAGGTCTGGTGAAGTCCAACCCCGACTGGCTGCAGCCGCACGTCGAGCTGGCCACCGTCTACTATCGCTTGCACAGGCCGGAAGACGGCGCAAAGGAGCGCGCCATTGTTGAGAAGCTAAAGACGCAGCAGCAGAAACAGGGACCACCGAAGATTCAGCAGCCGTGAGATCAATACGGATAAGGCTCGTCCTTCTTTACGACGCGTATGTAATGGTCTGAGAAGACAAAGTGCCCGCCGGGATAGGTCACCTTCGGCATGTGGCACGAAGCGCAGTTTGATTTTGCAACAGGGCACATCTTGGCATGCGGTGGCATCTTTACAGCCTGCGGAGAATGGCACGCCAGGCATTTGCTGTCGTAGTAGGCGGCATTGCGCACCACTTCCTTGTGGGGATCATGGCAGGCTATGCAACTGATGCGCGGATCCTTGCCGTCGTAGCACTCACTCAGCGCCAGCCGATACGGCTGGAACCGCACGTTCGAGGTGCCGCGCCAGCCCGCTTTCGCGACCAGATCGAATGTGCGGTGGCACTGACCGCAAAAATCAGAAATTTGCTCCGTGGAAAGGCTTTTCAGGTCTGGTGGAATCACGCTCATGTCCCCGTGAACCATTGACGCCATGTGCGCATCCGCTCCCACGTGGCAATGCTCGCAGTCCAAACCCGGTTTTACCTTCGTCAGGTTCAGCTTACGGTTGATTACCGTGTTGCTGGAGTGGCATCCGAAGCAAGTCTTTATGCCTTCATCGTCCAGCGGCCTGCCGATCGCTTCTTCCAGAGTTTTGGGAGCCAGGCTTTCATCGCCTACCGTTACATCCAACGCGTGAATCGAGGGGTAGTAGCTCACCAGGCTCTCATACATGCGGCCCCCGTGCTCCAGCACCCACGTCTGTGCCTGGGCACCCATCGACCACAAAATTGGCAGCGAAAACGTCTGGGTTCCGTCGCTCACGACGTAACGGCTCTGCCCATTGGTGGTTTCCACCGTGTAGGAATACTGCCCACGATGGAATGTCAGCTTCGGATGCGCATTGAGTGATGGATTATGTCCCGTCAGTTGCATGGCGCGACCCATGTCGGTATCTGGCTGCGATAACGCCTGGGGAGCGTGGCAGCTTCCGCAGGTCGCTGCCTGCTGCGCGATCGCGGGTAACCAGCAGCCGCCAAGCATCAGCACCAACAGGAGCTTACAAATTCGCATTCGCCGCTCCATGTTTGGAAAGGGACAGGCACAACAGCCGCTCTCGACGCGCGTCATCTTTGCGCCCCAACTCGGAATAGGCTTTGGCCAACGCCAGATGTGCCTCAAGATTCTTGGTGTCCGACTTCAGCACTGCTTCAAGGTGGGGTAGCGCGCCGTTCCAGTCGCCTGTTTCCACCAGGTCGCGCCCCAGCACCAACTGGCCCATCAGCAGCGATGGATCTTCCTGGGCAGATTTCTCGGCATTAGGCAACGCGGCCCGGAAATCGCCCTCCGTTCCCAGGCACCAGGCAAGCATGGAGTGGGCAATGGCGCTGTTGGGAGAAATCGTCAGTTCTTTTTGGAATTGCGCAATCGCCTGCTCGGGAGCGGCCACGGAAAGCAGATATCCATACAGGTAGTGAAGGTAGGGTGCCCTGGGATGGCTCGCAAAAATCGCCTGAAATTTACGCTGCCCGTCATCCATATCGCCGCGCATCACGCTGGCCGCCGCCGTGCCAACGTTCGCAATCAACTGGGCTTGCCCAGGGTCAATCTCAGCGGGAAGAATTGGCAGCCGTAGTCCCGCCAGACCTATACCGTTGGCAATATCTTCATCGAAGGTGCCGTGCTTCACCATAAGAGCGTATTTGCCGAGCGCCTCTTCGTATCGGCCCAACTTCGTAAGGAGCAGGGCCTCGTGGTAAAAGATGATTTGCGAATTCCGGGGCTGGTTCGCCGCTCCCAGAGCAATGCCGCGTTCCAGATCGTTCAGTGCCGACGGATACTCTCCCGCTTCGAACTCGCACAGCCCACGCAGCGCGTATGCCGGACCGCCTTTCGGTGTCAACTCAATGTAGTGCGTGAGCGCATCAATTGCCGGCGCGTAGGCATTGGACCCATAGTCCAGCGTTCCCAGATACCACCAGCCGTCCGGCCAATTGGGATTCAGCCGCACTGCTTCCTGGTACATAGAAATTGCTTTCGCAATATCGCCCTGTTCGCGGGCTGAGGAAGCCGCGGCAGCCACATCGGCAAAGTCTCCTGGGTGGTCCTGGGCCCCGGCGATTCTCGGCCACGCTAGAAGCATTGCAATCGCCAGGACCGAAATGACCTTAAACCTCATCGGATTCAATCTGCTTTGCCGCCCGCTGTTCCAACGGACCCCGCGTATGCGCCGGAAGGCGAAATTCGCCGCTTAAAATCTCTTGCTGGAAGGGCCCATCATACCACCGTGATCTTGCCCTCAGACCGGGCCGGAAGCCGACGCATGGCAGTGACGCAATTTTCCTCTTGACATTTGTACCTGTGGGGAAGTATCAATTTCTCAGTTGAAGATAACGATATCAGGAAATCGGTTTCCGATCCCCTGATACGGCTTTGACAAAACCCGAACTCTACTCCTTCCGCCCGGCACGAAGTTTGATTGGGGAACAAGTTGCCGCCTAGAAGCGAGTGTTTCGGATATAGAGGGTTTTCAAGCCCCACGTACTAAAGCGTTTTGTTCAAGTTCGAATGCATTGCAAAGGGTCCAGAGCAAAAAAATACGCGAGATCAGAACCGCGCACCCTGGAGCCGCCAATTTTGTGGAGGTCATTTATGAGGAGTCTTCAAAATGCAGCAAGGCTCATGAAGCCTGCTGCGCTGTTGCTAATACCGGCCCTGCTGCTGGCCCTCACGGCGTTTCTCACACCCGCGGCCAACGCCCAGCAGTTAACCGGAACCCTGAGCGGCACCGTCGTTGATCAGACCGGCGCCGTGATCCCGAATGCCAGCGTCCAACTGAAGAACCAGCAGAGCGGCGACGTTCGCACCACCACCACCAATGCATCCGGGCTCTTCGTCATTACCGCGGTCCAGCCCGCCACCTACTCGATCACCATCAGCGCATCGGGTTTCACCACATGGCGCGAGAATGACATCATGATGGGAATCGCCGACGTTCGCACGGTGCCCAACATCAAGCTTTCCGTAGGCCAGGCCGCGACCAAGATTGAAGTGATCGGCGGCGGAGCCGCAGTTGTACCCACCGACACAGCCGAAATCAGCACATCGCTGAACGAGAAAATGATTGACAACTTCCCACTGCAGGGACGTGACGCGGGCGAGTTGCTCAAGATCATGCCCGGCATGGGGCTCAACAACAATGCCGGCGGCGCGCAGCAGACTTTCAATGACAAGAAGGTCGGCTCCAACAACGGGCCGGTTGGCGATTATTCCTCGAACGGCACCCAGCCCAACGGAACCGTGGCCTACATGCTCGACGGCGCGGACCTGGTCGACCCCGGCAACTTCGGAACCCAGATCGCCAACATCAATCAGGACATGGTAGGCCACATCAAGTTCCTCTCCGCCGATTACAGCGCGGAATACGCCAAGGGTCCGACGATCTTCCAGGCTTTCAGCAGGAGCGGCGGCCAGCAGTACCACGGCGAACTCTATCTCTACACGCATAACTCCGCTCTGGATGCTGTGGACGCCTACACCAAGAGCCAGGGAGGGACGAATGCCGCGGAGAACTATTACTATATCGGCGGCAACGTCGGCGGACCCGTCCTGCTGCCGCTTACGCACTTCAACCGCGACCGGAACAAACTATTCTTCTGGTTCGGTTATGAGTACATGATCCAGCACCCGGCCGGCTCCATCACCAATTACAACGTGCCGACGCTCGCGCAGCGGCAAGGTGATTTCAGCAATTCAGATGTCTCTGCGGACGCTGTGAAGCAGTGGAATAAATTCTATAGCCCGTTGACGCAGAACGTGCCTGCTGGCGGCACTTCCACCTCCTTCCCGCTGGCGGACATGGATCCCAACATGGTTGGAATCATGAATCTGTATCCGAAGCCGAACCAAACTCCATCCGCGGCCAATGGTTATCAAAACTATCACTACGCCAGTACGCTGCCGCAAAACCGCTGGGAAGCCAGCGGCAAGCTCGATTACGCCATCAGCGACAACACCAAGCTGAGTGGTTCCTATACCTACCAGAAAGAGAGCGACCTGGCTCCTGTCTCCATCTGGTGGGCCACGCCGAACACGCTGCCGTATCCCACTCCGGGCGCGTCGAGCACTGTCACCTATATCATTAACGTCAACCTGACCCACACCTTCAATCCGACGACGACCAACGAGACGGTCTTCAGTTGGTCGCACTTCGTGAACCCCTATTCACTGTCCGACCCCAGCGCGGTCTCACGCAAGAAGCTCGGGTTCAATGCGTCTGGACTCTTCGGCAACACTACTGACCAGATGCCGAACTTCATGCCCGACGACTGCTGCAGCGAACAGATGGGCAGCTTTAACTACTACCCGATGTCCACCGGCACCTTCGGGGGCATTAAGCAGGTTCCCGCCTTCTACGACAACTTCACCAAAGTGTGGGGATCTCATACTGTAAAAGTCGGATTTTATTGGGACAAAAGCTCCAACCAGCAGAACAGCAACGCGCCCGACAACGGAACCTATAGCTTCGAGCAATACGGCCAGAACTCAACCAACAATCTGGTGGCAAATATGATGCTGGGCCGCGTCTACTCCTGTACCCAGCAGAACAAGAACGTGCCTTCGGACAACGCCTATCATCAGGTGTCGCTCTACGCGCAGGACCAATGGCATGCTACCAGCCGTCTGACCCTCAACTACGGAGTGCGCTTCGACCACATCGGCCAATGGTATGGGTTTAACGACTTTGACAACGGCTTCCAGGTCTGGGACCCAGCCAGCTATGACAATGGACCCAATGCGCCGGACAACACCGGGCTGCTCTGGCACTCCCAGAATCCGGCCGTCCCGCTTTCCGGTTGGAAATCGCCGCTCTTCTACTACGCTCCGCGCGGTGGATTCGCTTACGATGTCTTCGGAACTGGCAAGACTGTCGTCCGCGGGGGCTTCGGAGTGTTCCGCTACCAGGTCACCAGCGAAACAGCTGAGACGGGCAATGGTCCCGCCGGATCTTTCGGCTACACAACGCCAACCGTCTTCAACGGCGTCGCCAACAACACTACCTTCACACCGCCTTCCAGCGTTGCGCAGAACGGCGGGAATATAGATGTCATGCAACAAGGAGACGACCGCTCTCCATTCACCAATGACTGGAACCTGACCATTTCTCAGGCTCTGCCGCATCGCACCCTGTTGGAAGTTTCGTACGTTGGCAATCGCAGCGCGAATGAATGGATGGATGGAAGCAACAGCAATCTATTCAATCTAAATAACATTCCCGCCGGTGGTCTCTTTGCGCCAGATCCGGTCAGCGGAACGTATGTCTCGCCGGCAGCCCCTGGATGTTCCACCACCGATCCAAGCTCCGAGAGCCTGTACTGTGCGAATAGCCCCGTTACTTACTCGCAAACATACACCGTCAACCATTGGCGGCCGTTAAAAAACTACCAAAACGTCTATCTGATCACGCACGCACCGTATTCGAACTACAACTCTCTGCAAGTTTCATTCACAAAACAAACCGGCCCCGTCACATTCATGGGCAACTACACTTTCTCCAAGGCTCTGGGTATCCGCGACGGCGGCTCCAACAACGGCGCCGGCAACGGTTCGGCGGTCAATCCCTTTGTTCTTCGCGACAATTATGGTGTGCTGGCTTATGACCACACCCACATCCTCAATCTCGTTTACAACTGGACGCTGCCCAGCGCCATTCACTCGGACGGCCTGGGGACCAGGCTGCTCGCCGGAATCGTGAATGGATGGCAACTCTCCGGCTATACCGCATTTCAGAGCGGCTTCCCGCTGCAATCGCTCTTCGGTGGTTTCATGAATACCCAGTATCCGGGTGGCTTAACGGTTCCAACCGTCGCCCATCCTGACCTGCCGGACAACAGCATCACGCTGCCCAACGGGTTGAAGGCGGTTGGGGTCAGCTCTTCCACCTGGTACGGCACCAACGCGATTACCGGATCGGGGATCTTGCCGGTTCTTACATGCGACCCGACAAAGAACCTGCATCAGGGGCAGAGATTCAATCCTGCCTGTTTTGCTCCGCCGGCTCAGGGACAATACGGGGTGCCCAATATGCCCTACATGAGAGCACCGAATTACTGGGATAACGATCTGGGCATTTACAAGAATTTCCACTTCACCGAGACACGCTACATTCAGTTCCGCGTTTCGGCCACGAACTGGCTCAACCATCCTTTGTCGCAGTTCGGCTTGGCTGGCGGCGCGGATCAGACCCTTAACTTTGTCGGCACCACTCCGGCTACTTGCGGCGGATGCGTCGACTCAAATGGAAATCCGCTGACGGTCACCTATCTTTCGCCCACTAACACCAACGCGACGACCACCGGAAAGCCTGCTTTCAAAACAGGCTCCCGGTTCGTCACTCTGGCAACGAAGTTCTACTTCTGAGCCACACTCCACTACAATCACGAAGGGCGGCGGCTCACGCCGCCCTTCGTTTTTAGACTTATGCTGCGTCCCAAGCTGGCCCGAATCACGTTTCTTTTGGTACTTCTCGCGGTCTTTTCCGTGACCCTTCTGCTCCGGGCACAGTCTTCGCAGTCGCCCATCCATTTCATCCTCAATAAAATTCCGTTTCACCTGGAAAACGACGAGACGTCCGCGAAGAACGCCCCCGAGGCAATGGCAGGAGGCGTCGCCGTCTTTGACTACAACGGCGACGGCCGTCCCGACATCTTCTTCACCAACGGCGCCAACATCAAGACCCTCACAAAAGATTCTCCCAAGTACAGCGACCGCCTTTTCCGGAATGATGGCAACGGTCACTTCACCGACGTAACGAAACAAGCCGGTCTCGCCGGAACCGGCTATGACGTAGGGGTAGCGGTTGGCGACTACGACAACGACGGGCAACCCGACCTCTTCGTCACCGGCGTTTACCGCAATACCCTCTACCACAACAACGGCGACGGAACCTTCACCGACGTAACCACGAAGGCCGGCCTCAATAAATCCAACGACCCGCAGTATGGCCCGCTCTGGGCTGTGGCCGCAGCCTGGGTGGACGTGAACAACGACGGCCTGCTCGATCTATTCGTCGTGAACTACATGCAGTGGACCTACACGAGTAAGCCGCTCTGCGCTTACCGCGGCGTCGCCGACTACTGCCATCCCCGCTACTACAAACCGACGCCCGACCAGCTCTTCATCAACAACGGCAACGGGACCTTCCGCGACGCCTCCGTCGAGTGGGGCATTCGCCAGCATCCGGGCAAGGGAATGGGTCTCGGAGTCGCGGACTACGACCACGACGGACGCGAGGACCTATTCGTCACCAACGACGCTGGATACGAGTTCCTTTTCCACAACCTCGGCAACAAATTCGAGGAAGACGCCTTCCAGGCCGGAGTCGCGCTTCCCGAGGACGGAAATTTCGTCTCGGGGATGGGCCTCGACTTCCGCGACTTCAACAATGACGGATGGGCCGACATATCCTACGTCGCGCTGAATAACCAGACGTTCCCACTTTACGAAAACACGGGCAAGGGCGACTTTACCGAAGTCACCACTCCCAGCGGCATGCGCGATGCCAGCATGAAGATGGCCGGCTACGGCGCCGGGCTCTACGATTTTGATAACGATGGCTGGAAGGACCTTTTTGTCTCGCGGGGCCACGTCGAATCCATGCCAATTCCGGGCTCTGAAATTGATCAGTACAACACCGTCTTTCGCAATCCCGGCAAATCTGGCAAGTGGGTTCCGTTGACCGCCGAAGCCGGCCTGACCGCCGCGCCCGGAGCGCGTCATCGCGGCCTGGCCTTCGGCGACTTCAACGGAGACGGCCGCGTCGACGTTGTCGTCACCGCCCTCAGCGCGGACGCCGAAATCTGGATGAACGACACGAAGAACTCCAACCACTGGCTCGACATTGCTTTGCGGGGAACGAAAAGCAATCGTGACGGCATTGGAGCGCGCGTCAAGGTCGTTTCCAAAAGCGGTGCGCAGTATAACCACATGACCACCAGCGTCGGTTACGCGTCTTCGAGCGACGGCCCCGTTCATTTCGGCCTTGGCCCGGACACGCGCGCCGATCTGATCGAAATTTGGTGGCCCTCCGGAACCACCCAGACCTTGAGGGACATCAAAGCCGATCAGATCCTCCACATCACCGAGCCATCCCATTAAGGAATACAATCACGCCATGAAACTTCGAATCCGTGGCGATTCACTGCGATTTCGATTGTCTCAAGGCGAAGTGTCCAGTTTGCAGTCGGGTGACAGCGTCAGGGACTCAATTCATTTTTCGGATGACGCAAACGATGCCTTGACGTATTCACTTCAGGGGAGTGATGGCGTCGCGCAGCCCATCGCACGCTTCACCGGCCGTGAGATTCAGGTCCATTTGCCCCACTCCGCCGTCGATCGCTGGGCCACAAGTGACGAGGTCGGAATCGAATTCAGCCAGCCCGTCAACCAGGCGAAGCGCCTTCGCCTTATCATTGAGAAGGATTTCCGTTGTCTGCAGCCCCGTCCCGAGGAAGACGAAGCGGACAATTTTCCTCATCCTGAGAGAGCTGCGGAAAGCTTGAATGCAGAGCTAAAAAACTAAAAGCATCGACCAATCTTCTCCTCTCATCCTAAACGTGAAGGCATTCGAGGTGAAACCAATGATGAAGCAAAGACCTAAAACCAAAATCCTCGTCGACGGCGGCGATCCCGCGGAAACCGAAAAGATTAAATCCCTCCTTGGATTTGTCGACGGCCAAACGACGAACCCTACACTGGTCGCGAAAAATCCTGAGGTTCAGCAGCGAATCGCATCCGGCCACAAAATGACCATTGAGGAGCAGCACGAGGAATACAAGTCCATCGTGCGCAAGATATCGCCGCTTGTCGGCGACGCAGGAGTCTCCATCGAGGTATTCTCTGACCTGAATACCAAAAGCGACGAAATGCTGGCCGAAGGCAAGGAGATGTTCTCCTGGATTCCCAACGCCTACGTCAAATATCCCTGTACGCACGAAGGGCTGAAGGCGGCTCGTGCCTCGGTCCAGCAGGGAATTCGCGTCAACATCACTCTCTGCTTCGCGCAGGAGCAGGCGGCGGCTGTCTACGGCGCCACTCTGGGAACAAAAGCGCCTGCCTATGTCTCTCCTTTCGTCGGCCGCCTGGACGATCGCGGCGAAAATGGAATCGACCTGGTCAAAAACATTCAGCGAATGTACAAAGCAGGCGACGGACATGTGAAGGTTCTTGCGGCCAGCATCCGCAGCGTCGATCAACTTATGGCGTGCTTCGCCATGGGGGTGGACTTGGTGACTGTTCCGGCAAAAATCCTCGAAGCCTGGGCCACGAAGGGCTTGACCATGCCGGGAGCCGACTTCAGCTATCGCGGAGTTACCTCAGAGGGGCAGGCGCTCAAGCCAATCCCTTACCGGGAACTGGACTTGAACAAGCCATGGGAATCCTTCGATCTCAAACACGACCTAACCACCAAAGGCATTGAGAGATTCGTAGCGGACTTCGAAAAGACGCTTCGGCAATCACGTATCGCCTAGCATTGAACGCTCAGAAAGGAGCCTCAACCGTGGACCGTCCAATGTATCCCGTCGCAACCAGAGAGATTGCAAAGCAGCGCGAAGAGTATGCGCCGGAGATACTCGATAAGTACCGAGCCTTCAGCAAGCAGGTTTTTCTGGATGGCGCGCTGCCGTCGAAGACGAAGGAGTTGATAGCCGTCGCAGTGGCTCATGTCACACAATGCCCTTGGTGCATCCGCGCGCACACCACGCGCGCCAAGCTGAAAGGCGCGAACGAGAAGGAAATTATGGAGGCGATCTGGGTGGCTGCGGAAATGCGGGCTGGAGCAGCCGTTTCCCATTCAGCCCTTGCCATTGATACATTGAATGAAGACAAAGCGGGGCATCCTTGATCCCGCTGTAGGGGCAATTATCATGGGGTTGAACAGAAAACATTTTCTTGCTCTGCTCGCGAAATTTTGACCTTGTTCGAGGCAAAGAATGATTGACCTGTCGGCCCGTGAGCTGTGGTTCGTTCCCGGCTCGCAATTGCTCTATGGAGAAGCGGCTCTCACCAAGGTAGCCGAACACGCGCGCGAGATCGCCTCCACGTTATCGTCGTCCTCAGCGATGCCCGTGAAAGTGATTTGCAAGCCGGTAATGACCGGTACAGACTCGATCCGGCAACTCTGCCTCGACGCGAACACCGCCGCCAACTGCGTGGGGCTGGTGACCTGGATGCACACTTTCTCCCCGTCGCAGATGTGGATTCCAGGCTTGCGGCTGCTGCGCAAGCCTCTGGCGCATCTCCACACACAATTTAATCGCGAGCTGCCGTGGTCCACGATTGACATGGACTTTATGAACCTGAACCAGTCGGCTCATGGAGACCGCGAGTTCGGATTCATTACCAGCCGCATGCGTCTTCACCCCAAGGTGATCGCCGGTTTCTGGCAGGATGAAGACGTGCTGGACGAACTCGCCATCTGGGCGCGCGCCGCCTGCGCCTGGCACGATCTGCAGACCCTCAAAGTCGCTCGTTTTGGCGACAATATGCGGCAAGTGGCAGTGACGGAAGGTGACAAGGTTGAGGCTGCCATCCAGCTGGGCTGCTCGGTTGAAGGCTATGGAGTGGGGGACCTGGTCGCGTGCATTCAAAAAGCCACGGAACGCGAAGTCGACACCCTCGTTACAGACTACGAAGACGCCTACACGGTCGCGGGGCCGCTGAAAGCTTCAGGCCGGCAGCGCGAATCGCTTCGCGACGCGGCGCGTATTGAACTGGGTTTGCGGCGCTTCCTCAGTGAAGGTGGGTTCGGTGCCTTTACTGATACATTTCAGGATCTTCACGGTCTCAATCAATTGCCTGGACTGGCGGTGCAGCGGCTCATGGCCGAAGGGTACGGATTCGGCGCTGAAGGCGACTGGAAGACCCCCATCCTCGTGCGCGCCATGAAGGTCATGAGCGCGGGCCTCGAGGGCGGGACCTCCTTTATGGAGGACTACACCTACCATTTCTCTGGCAGTGGGCAAGTGCTGGGGGCGCACATGTTGGAGGTCTGCCCGTCAATCGCCGCCGGAAAACCCTCGCTGGAAATTCATCCTCTCTCCATCGGCGGCAGGAGCGACCCAGTGCGGCTGGTTTTCGACTCCCGCACCGGCCCGGCCGTGGTGGCCTCTCTCATTGATCGCGGAGACCGCTTCTCGCTCATCACAAACAACGTCGACGCCATTCCCGCGGAGAAACCACTTCCCAGACTGCCGGTGGCACGGGCGGTCTGGATTCCCGAACCGAACCTGAAAATCGCCTCCACAAGCTGGATACTGGCTGGCGGCGCGCACCACACAGGGTTCAGCCTGGCTCTGACTGCGCAGCATTTGGAAGACTTTGCCGAGATTGCAGGGATCGAGTTTCTGCTGATCGACAAAGACACCACCGTGCGCGACTTCAAGAAGGAGCTCCGTTGGAACGACGCCTGCGCGCGCCTGAACGAAAGACTCTGATTTCACGTTGTATCGCTCGATCTCACCGAGACTTTTTCAGGCGGATCGCGTCTATTTCCAGTAGTGCGAGACATACCTCTCGGTCCCTGGGAATCCCTTGGAGTCATTTCATGCGGAGCCACGGTGCGGCGTAGTCGCGCCATTGCATTAGTGTCTCGGATCGGCACAGCCGGTCGCATTGGCGCGTGGCGTGCTAAGACGAAAATTGCTAGCCCGCTATCACGCCGCTGGACATTCGCCTTCGGCATGCTCGTTTTGCTTCCTTTCGCGTTTATGTCGTCGGCGGAAGCGCAAACCCGCATCGATCTCGACCAGGCCATTCAGCTTGCTCTGGCTCACAATCATGCTCTGCTGGCGCAGAGGACGCTCATTCAGCAAAATCAGGCCCAGGAAATCACCGCCAATCTTCGCCCCAACCCCAACGTCAATTTCGACGCGCAGTACGTTCCGCTTCTTAGCCCCCAGGATTTTTCGTCCGGCAACCTCGACCAGACTCAGGAGTTCGACCTCGGCCTCGACTATCTCTTTGAGCGTGGGCACAAGCGCCAGCGCCGGCTCCAGGCTGCTCGCGACCAGACCGCCGTAACCCGCGCCCAGGTTGAGGACGCCGAGCGCACCCTGACCTTCAACGTAGCCCAGCAGTTCATCGCCGTTCTCCTCGCCGAGTCAACCTTGCAATTCGCCCAGCAGGACC
>JBOGMA010000239.1:0-2606 GCA_050746465.1 Acidobacteriaceae bacterium | reverse complement strand
ATTCTGGGCAGCGAGGCCGAGGCTGCGCTGGGCGAGGCCGGCATTACGGTGAACAAGAACGCGATTCCTTATGATGTGAATCCGCCGCTGAAACCAAGCGGCATTCGCATTGGCACGCCTGCGCTTACGACTCGCGGGATGAAGGAAGCGGAGATGCGGACGATCGGGAAGTGGATTGTGAAGGCGCTGGATCGCCGGAATGATGCCGACACGCTGCGGCAGATTCGCGGCGAGGTGCTGGAGCTTGCCAATCAATTCCCACTCTACGGCTGGCTACGCGAACCGGCGGCTATGAGCCGGTAATTGTGGGTCACTCAAGCGAAGGCTCGGAAATTAAGCCGCGGCCTTCCGCAGATGCGCTGGTGGCAGCGCGAGTGTCACAAATAGATTCAGCGCGAACACTGCCACAGCAGCAAGTTCAATGATTGCTGAGACGGGGAGAATCTTCCACGCGGGGTGCCAGATTCCTTCGTAGGCCAGCGGCTCGGCGAGGACGCGGAGGAAGCATCCGGCGAAGAGCAGGGCGAGAGACCAGAACATTAGTTTGGTGCTCCACAGGACCTTCATTCCGCAAAAAGCGGGCAGAATGCGCTGGCCGATAGCGAAGACCATTCCGGCGACGAAGCCCACGGTGAGGGCGTGACGGCTTCCGCCCCAGAAGCCTCCGTTGTGATCGAGCGGAACGGCCATGAGCGCCAGCACGCAGGAGATGACCAGCCAGACATAGGTGAGCCGTATAAACCAGGGGAAGCTGGGGTGCACGTTGATGAGCTTGGCGGGATGGACAGCGGGTTGCCATACGTGCAGCGCGTCGATGGCGAGGAGGGCGGCGATCTCAAACAGTACGGTGGACAGCGGAAGAAGATTGATGAAGGTTGTGATGATCGCGGCAACGCTGATTCCGTAGGCCAGAAAGAGCCTGGACCGGTTCGGCTGCTGGAGGCCAATGAAAATCGGCAGCCAGCGCGCGTTGAATCCCCAGATAGTGGGGACGAGGACGCCCCAGACGGCGAGCACCACGAATTTTTCATCGGTAACGTGCGGGAGTGCAGGCGAGGCGCCCTGGATGGCGTCCCAGAAGGCCAGGCCGCAGTCCGCCGCGACGGTAATGAGGAAAGCGATGGTGCCGGCGGCGACGATCTTCATCCAGGCGTCGGGCGGGCCGGTTTCGCCGGGCTTGTGCGCGGAGGGAACCGGGCGGTACTTGCGAACCGAGCGATAAAAGAGGACGAAGCCGGCGAGTTGCAGCACGCCTCCGAGCGGCATCAGCACGCGCCAGAAGTCGCCCGTGACTCCGGCGAGCCAGTGCAGCAAGACGCCCGTAGTCCACAGGCTCCAGACGGTCCAGCCGGCCTTGGCCGGGAAGCTCATGGTGCTGCGAATTTTGGTGAGCGAATAGAAGCCGATGCCCAGAATGAAGGAGCCGATCCAGCCGAAGATCTGGGCCTGGCCGTGAGCCTGCAGCCAGGCCTGCGGGATGGAGCCCGGCCCGTGCGAGGCGGAGATGCTGAGGAGGTTCCAGACGCCAAGGAAGGTTCCGGGCAGCAGCATGAAGATGAGGCCGCTGGCGATGAAGGCGGTGACGAGTTGCTGGCTGCGGCGCTCGTTGGCGATGCGGGCGACGTTCTCCGGGGCGACGGGGATTTGGGCGAATGCGTTCATACGCGGCGCTCCACCTCAAATATCAATCGTTGTCTCACATACTTATTGTTGCACCGGACGGAATATCGATTCTGTGACTTAAATCCAGGTCACGGCCATTTCTGTAGCTCAGAGCGCCCCCTAATTGGGCTGAAGTTCCGAAGCGGAACCCGGCTTGTGACCTAGGTCACGGAAAGAGAGAGTTTAGCGGCATAGGTTTGGAGAGGACGTTTTTCACATTTTTTTAGCCGGAGAAGCTTTACATATGCCCAAATTCAACGTAAATGATCTTATCGAATATGACGACGCGCGATTCCTCCCCAAAGTTCTCACCAATCGCCAGGGGTATCGGCTTGTGCTGCTGAATTTGCGCAAAGGGCAAGGCGTGCCCGAGCATGCGAACAAGGACATTGTGACGGTCTATGCCGTGAAGGGGCACATCACTTTTTATGATGGGTCGACTCCGGTTGATCTTCGCGCGGGGGAAGTGGTCCAGATCGAGGCGAATGTTCCGCACCACCTGGAAGCGCACGAAGATTCGTCCCTGCTGGTAGTCGCAGCGGGCAATGCGCCGGCAGCGGAGAAGAAGGAGACCGAGTCGGTGATTGACGTGCGGGAGATTCCCGGGCCGCAGCGGCATCCGCTTATTTTCCAGACGTTTGATCGGCTTTCAGTGGGAGAATCGCTGAATATCGTCAATGACCACGATCCTATTCCGCTCCATCGTCAATTCGACGATCTGCGGGCCGGACAGGCCGAATGGACCTATGCAGTTCGGGGGCCGGAAATCTTTCGAATACGGATTCGTCGAATTGCGGCATTGAAAGGGTCGGAAATCTCGCCTACAATTCAGCGCGAAGGCCTTCTGGGTATTCGGCGGGCCTGAAAATTCCGAATTACCGAAGAGGATGGATAAGAGAAATGGCGACTGCATCGGCCCCGCTGGTTACACCGCCGCGTTACAC
>JBOGMA010000238.1:0-1605 GCA_050746465.1 Acidobacteriaceae bacterium | reverse complement strand
CACCGGATCAATGCGGAGCATCACGCCGTGTTGCCGGCACGTCGCGACGATGCTTTCGGCGGGAGTTACTTGCCAATATGATTCGTGAAGCATATCAGGCGCGTGTTCGTGCACATACCCGGCCAGGTCGGTTCCGCTCGCCTCACATCTCCGCGCGATGGAGCGAGCCTGTTCGTATGGATCGGAGAGAAGATGTGGCCTGCACCCCAATTTCCCGCCACTTATAAGTAGAGTCCGCCGGTTGTTTGGCCCTCCTGGGGCGGTTGTATTTCCTGTCGTTTAAGCACCGCGAACTCGTTTGGGGTCAAGGCTCCGAGGCTGCCGTGCGGGCGGAGGTGATTGTAATCGTAGCGCCACGCTTCGATGATCTGGCGTGCCTCGGTGAGACTGAGGAACACGTGCTCGTTAAGGCATTCATCTCGCAGCCGGCTGTTGAAGCTCTCGATGAAAGCGTTCTGTACCGGCTTGCCCGGCTCGATGTAATGCCATGCGAGTCGTCCGGTGGCCCAGCGCAGCACTGCTCCACTGGTGAGTTCGGTTCCGTTATCGCTAATCATCTCTTGGGGCGCCGCGCGCTCGGTCGCCAGCCGTTCTAGCTCGCGCACGACCCGCACTCCGCCTAGCGACGTATCGGCCACGGTCGCCAGGCACTCGCGGCTGAAGTCGTCCACCACGCAGAAGATGCGGAAGCGTCGCCCATCACGCAGCGTGTCGGACACGAAGTCGAGCGACCAGCGTTGATTGATCGTGGTCGGCAGCGTCATCGGTACCCGGGTTCCCAACGCACGTTTGCGCCGGCCGCGCCTGAGCACCATGCGCCGCTCTTCGCGGTACAGCCGGTAGAGGCGCTTGTGGTTCATCACATGACCTTCGCGAGCCAGCATCCAGCCTAAGCGCCGATACCCGAATCGGCGGCGCTCCGCGGCCAGCTCGCGCAATCGCTGTCGAAGCGCCGGGTCGTCCGGCCGCTTGCCCTGGTGGCGTACGGTCGAACGATCCATGCCTACCAATCGGCAGGCGTGCCGCTGACTCAGCCCGTGGCGCTCCATCACCTTGCTCACTGCCATTCTTTGCGCCGCGGGCGTCAGACGTTTTTTCCGAGCAGATCCTTGAGCGCCGCGTTGTCGAGCATCGGCTCGGCCAGCAGCCTCTTGAGCCGGCGGTTCTCATCCTCCAGCGCCTTCAGCCGCCGCGCCTCCGACACCTCCAGCCCGCCGTATTTCGATTTCCACTTGTATAGCGTCGCGCTTGAGATCCCGTGGCGCCGGCATACCTCTTCGGTCTTCGCCCCCGCCTCGTGCTCCCGTAATACCCCGATGATTTGCTCCTCGCTGAAGCGCCTTCCTTTCATCGCCCGTCTCCTTTCAGTCGACGGACTCTACCTCAAAATTGGCTGAGTTTTAGGGGTGCACGCCAGCAGCCCAACGATTGCCGAAGCGTGGAGCCTTCGGCCTTGCCTCTAAAATGGTACCGCAAGCGCGTTCGAACATTCTCCTTGCTCTCAGGCTTTTTGCTTGGCGCTATTCCCACGTAAAGTAGCGTCGCTCCTTCCCTGACGATACATCCGTCAGTAGGCACACTGGAGGGCACGCGTCTAAACCAAAA
>JBOGMA010000237.1:0-5304 GCA_050746465.1 Acidobacteriaceae bacterium | reverse complement strand
TATGAGAAAGCGATTACTAAGGAGCCTCCCGGCTAATCAACGACCGGGATGAGCCGCCGAGGCTTACGGTGCGCTTGCCGCGAGGCATTATCCACTTCTGCTCTTGCGTGGACCAATACTTCATCTGCCGTGACTCTACATGCAGCATGACGGCTTTCGACTGTCCCGCTGGAACATTCACGCGGTCAAATGCCACCAACGCACGTACCGGGAATTGCACGCCCTGTGGAGCGTCGGCCGGTGCGCCAAGATAAACTTGCGGCACCTCGTCCGAATCGACGCTGCCTGTATTCCTGACGCGCACCGACACATCCAGACCGCCATCTGCTGCTTTCGCAACCTTCATCCCGGAATACTCGAAGGTCGTGTAGCTCAGCCCATAGCCGAACGGAAACAGCGGGGCAACGTTCTGTTTATCGAACCAGCGATAACCGACATACACGCCCTCGCTGTAGGTCGTTTTGCCGTTTACGCCCTTCCAACTGCGCTCCGGATGGCGAGCATCAGTAGCGGGATAGTCCGCGAGCCGTCTGCCCCAGGTTACGGGAAGCCGTCCCGCCGGGCTCACCTTGCCCAGCAGGATGTTCGCCGTTGACCAGCCACCCTCATCGCCCGGCCACCACATTTCGAGTACCGCTTTTACCTTGTCGAGCCATGGCAGCGCCACCGGCTGGCTGGTATTCAAGACGACAATGGTGTTCGGGTTCACTGATGCAACATCTTCCACCAGCTTGTTCTGATCGCCCGGCAGGCCGAAGACTGGCGTCAAGCGAGACCACACGAAGACCACAGCGGTCTTTGCATTTCTCGCCTCTGCAATCGCCGTATCGTAGTCTTTCTTCCGCTGCTCGGGTGTGTACCAGTTCAGCCTCACCTGCACAGGAGATCCCGATGAGTCCGGAGTAATGCGGACGTCAACCTGGTGCGGACCCGCAGTGAGTTCCACCGCCCGACGCACATTATCCAACCCATCTGTGGTTGGCACCACGTTGTCCTGGTTGGCCTGCAGAATATCCCCGTGTATGCCGCCCTGAAATGCTCCCGTTCGACCGACTGGCTTGCCGTCGATCGATATCGATGCATTCGTTCCCAACGCCTGCAAGTAGATCCAATAGTCTCCCGCCTGAGCAACTGTGAGAGTGCCGGTCCATTTCGCGGTTAAATTCGGCGCGAGAGCGTTCTCTTCTTTCTTCGTGAAATCTAACTGCGGGTCCGTCTGTTCATGACCTTCAGCGGTCCGTAGAAGCCCCGGCCTGCCGCCGTGGCTTAGCGCGCTGGCGGGAATTGTCGTACCGGTCATGTCGTCGGCGACGGCATAGCGTATGCCCTGATTTCCGGAAACCTTCTTCATCGCGGCCAAGGGACCCATTTCCCGCCACGGCAGACCCACGCTGCGCTCTCCGCTTATCCCGATGGAATCCACCTGTCCCGCAGTCGGGCCGATAAAGACCACACTGTCCAGATCAGAAGCTTTGAGCGGCAGCACGTGACCCTCGTTCTTCAGCAACACCGCAGCGTCCTCGCCCGTCTTCTCGATGATCTTGGCGTTCGCGTCAATGTCCTGCGGAGTCACGCTGTGCTTCTGCATTCCGTCGAGATAGCCGAACTTCATTTCCTCATACAGCACACGACCTGCGGCACGGGTAATGGTTGCATCCGTCACAGTGCCGTCTTTCAACGCCTGCGCCATCTTTTCGGGGTTCAACTTCCGGCCGAAATCGCCCGTCGCCTCGCGTTTCGGAGCAGGCTCCTCCGGAATGTGTCCTCCAAACATCCCCATAAGCCTTTTGGCCGAGCTTGGTGAAGGAGGTAGTGGTAGTGGCTGTAGATCAAAGAATGACGGTACGGAGAACGCCGCGCCGGGTGCTGGTTCACCCGGCATTTCCATATCCAGTCCAGCGTTGATGAAGTTCACAGCGTGGACCGCGCCCCAGTCTGAGGTTACAAAGCCCTTGAACCCAATCTGATCGCGCAGAATCGTCGTCAAATTATGCCGGTTTCCGCACGCGAATGCGCCATTAATGCGGTTGTACGAACACATGATGGACGACACGCCGGCCTTCACCGCAGCGTCAAATGGGGCGAGGTACACTTCGTGCAGTGTCTGGTCATCAACGTAAATATTTCCGCTGTTGGAGTCATAGGCGACGTAATGCTTCACCATCGCCATAACGTGCTGCGACTGGATTCCCTTGATTTCTTCTGCGCCCATCACGCTTGTCAGGAAGGGATCTTCGCCAAAAGTGTTATACCCGCGCCCGAACTCAAGATCGCGGTCGATATTGACGAACGGCTGAAGGCTCACATCGATGCCGTTGGCCCGGTCCTCGCGTCCGATGACGATGCCGTTTTCCTCCGCATCCTTTGCGCTGAAGGTTGCCGCTACCCCCATGGTCGCGGTTTCGCCCTGAGAAGGAACCCGGGTGAGGACTCCCGGCGGCCCGTCAGCGAAGCGCATTCCTGGAATCCCCAAGCGGGGCACACCTCCTAGATAGCCCGCCTGTCCCTGATAAACCCTGGGATCCTCATGCGTGCCATGTATTAACGTGAGTTTCTCCTTGAGTGTCATTTCACTGAGCAGTTTGTCCACCCGCGCGTTGCCCGTTACGGAGGGCGCTGTTTGCGATTGGGCGATCGTCGAAAAGATCAAAAAAAGCGATGCACCAAACCATGCGATTTGTTTCCATCTGTTGCTCATCGTCACGTACTCCGAAGCCGTGGAATCCCTCATGCGTCTGACTGGCCGCCGGCATTGCTGCAGCACCCTGAGGCGTCGCCCATTCTACGATGAATTCCCCAATTATTTCTATAGAAATAATTGCCCTATTGGTTTACGATAGCCATTATCTTTGCGATGCGAGACCGCCATGAAGACCCAGACCGCTCTTAGATACTTGCAGGATTTGTGGGACGACAAAGTTGCCGCCGGCCTTGATGAACCGGAATTGCTGCGCTATCGCTCGAACCTGCTGGGCGCCGATTTGCGCATCACGAACTTTGGAGGAGGCAACACCAGCTAGAAGATCACGCAGAGCGATCCACTGACCGGCAAGGCGACGGAAGTGCTTTGGGTAAAGGGCAGCGGCGGTGATCTGGGCAGCATTCAGCGGCGCGGCTTCGCCACGCTGTACATGGATCGGCTCCGTGCGCTGGAGCGCCAATATAAGGGCGTCTCGCTCGAAGACGCAATGGTGGAGTTGTATCCGCTTTGCTCCTTCGGCCACAACCCGGTCGCCGCATCCATTGATACTCCGCTGCACGGCTTTCTTCCCTTTCCGCATGTGGACCACCTGCACCCCGACTGGGGCATTGCATTAGCGGCCGCGGGAAACGGCAAGGTGAAGATGGAGGAGTTTAATCACAACTTCAACCACAAGCTGGTGTGGATTCCCTGGCAGCGGCCAGGCTTCGAACTGGCGATGATGTTACGCAAAGCAGTGGATTCCAATCCTGGTTGCGATGGGGTGGTGCTGGGAGGCCACGGCCTGTTTACCTGGGGCAACACACAGCGCGAATGCTACCTGAACACCATCACCATCATTGATGAACTGGGGCAATTCGTGCAGCAGCATGCCGATCGCAAGCGGGACAGTATCTTCGGAGGCGCGGTAACCAAAGCACGCGAGGACCGGAAGGAAATTGCGCTGGACCTGCTGCCCTATCTGCGCGGGCTGGTATCGCAGAAGAAGAGGTTGATCGGCACGTTCAGCGATGTGCCTGAGGTGCAGCGGTTTGTGAACTCAAAAGACGCGGCCGTGCTGGCGCATCTGGGGACAAGCTGCCCTGACCACTTCATCCGCACCAAGATTCGCCCGCTGTTTGTTCCGGTGGATGGTAATGCCGACGTGAGCAAAATCAAGGCGGCAATTGCAAAGGCGCTGGAGACCTATCGCAAAGAGTACGCAGACTACTACAAGGCGCACGCGCTGCCGGAGTCACCCGCAATGCGCGATCCCAATCCGACGGTGGTGCTGATTTCCGGCGTGGGGATGTTCTCCTTCGGCAAGAGCAAAGCGGAGTCCCGCGTAACAGGCGAGTTTTACACCAACGCCATTCATGTGATGGAAGGCGCTACGGCCCTGGCAGGTGACGATCAGGTGACAGAGGTTCCGCAGGCTGGAGCCGCCGCTCCATGCGAAGCGTTCAAGGTGCATGCCAACTATGTGGCCCTGCCTGTCTCGGAGGCCTTCCGCATTGAGTACTGGGCACTGGAGGAAGCGAAGCTCCGCAGGCAGCCTCCAGAAAAGGAATTAAGCCGGTACATCGTGATGATTGTGGGTGGAGCAAGCGGAATTGGCCGTGCCGCCGCGCTGCTGGCCGCCGAACGAGGCGCCCACGTGGTGATTGCCGATCGTGACGCGGCGGGTTCGGAGGCGACGGCGCAGGAGGCACGCGCGATTGCGGGCAAGGAAGCGGCCTCGGTGGCGGCCATTGATATTCGAAAGCGCGATGCCGTTCGAGCGGCGATGCGCGCATGCGTGGCGCAGTTTGGCGGGCTCGACATTCTCATCAATACAGCGGCCATCTTCCCATCATCACCGGATGGAATCGTCACAGACGCCATGTGGGGCACTACGCTGGAGCTGAATGTTACCTCGAACTACCTGCTGGCGGAGGAAGCGGCGCGGCTGTTTGACGAGCAGAAGCTTGATGCCAGCATCGTGCTGACCAGTTCCGCGAACGCGGTGGTTCCGAAGCGCGGCAGCGAGGCCTATGACGTGAGCAAGGCGGCGGTGAGCCATCTGGTGCGCGAGCTTGCCGTTTCACTCAGCCCGAAGGTGCGGGTGAACGGCATCAATCCAGCGACGGTGGTGAAAGGTTCGACGATGTTCCCGCGCGACCGCGTGATCGCCTCGCTCACCAAGTACGAAATCGAATTCGATCCCAAAGCAACGGATGATGAGCTTCGTACTCTGCTCTCCGAGTTTTATGCGCGGCGCACTCTCACCCACCAGCCCATTGAACCGGACGACTGCGCTCAGGCGATTCTGTTCCTGGCCGGCCCCAAGGCGCGCTGCACCAGCGGCCATTTGATTCCCGTAGACGGTGGACTCGCGGAAGCATTCTTGAGATGAGCGTGCGCGAGGCCCTGGTAGCGATTGATCTTGGCGCGGAGAGCTGCCGCGTTTCCCTGCTCCAATGGCGGGGCGATGCCCCGGAAGTGCGGATGGTGCATCGATTCGCAAATGCCGCCGCGGAAATTTCCCGCGGCCTGCGCTGGGACCTGGACCGAATTTGCCGCGAACTGGAGCACGCGCTGCACCGCTGCGCCGAATTTGCCACGGAAGGCATCGCAGCGATTGG
>JBOGMA010000236.1:0-6741 GCA_050746465.1 Acidobacteriaceae bacterium | reverse complement strand
GTGTCGTTCGTTTGCCATTCGGTCGTCGCTTGCGTTTTCTTTGTTTTGGGGCTTGGTTGTAGTTCATTGATTTGATTGAGTTTTCAACAAATCGCTTTTGTTCTATGTTCGTGATTTCGGGGTGGTTGTTCTTAACATCCCATATTTCAAGAGCTTAGAAGAACGATGGGGGTAAGTTCGTGAATCTATTGAGGAATTCTGTAGATTCCTGGAAATGCAGAACTTATGAGGCGGATTGACGGGCGGGTTTGCAGGCTGCCATGTGTGTCCTCTCCTTCATAACAAAAAAGACCGCGGGAAGGCGGTCTTGGTTCGTGAAAAACCAGATTGATCTACAAGCGGCGTCCTTTATGGGCTAAAGTCACATACTTTCAGCCATTTGCGGCTCAGCTGAACAGATTGCTGAACAAAGGGCAAACTTGATTGACGAGCAGGGGCTAAAGCCCGCGTCGATTCCAAGCTTTTTCGGGACGGCTGAAGCCGTCCTTTGATACAAAGCCTTGATTTTTCAGCAAGCTGTGAAGCTGTACCCGGATACGAAACCTGGTTTGTCAGCCGTCCGAGACAGCGCGAAGCCGTCTCAAAATCCACCTATATCCATTTTACTAGTTTGGAATAATTCACATGCATGGCGGGGCGAAATTCTTCGCTTGCGGAATGAAGCAGTTGCCGGAAAAAATAAGGCGGAGGGGTTGACAAAAAAGATGGCTGCCCCCTGGTCCCTGGCCCTGGCCCCTGCGCCTCAGGGACCAGGGGAAGCGATCAGCGTTCAGCGGTCAGCGGTCAGAAAGGCAGAGATCGGGGGCCAGGGCTCGATCCCTGCTCCCTGCGCCCTGCGCCTTTTTTTCAGCTATACTGAACTGAGCTATTTTGAAAGGATTTCCTCTGTGTTAATGATTCGCCTGGCGCGTTTTGGCGCGCGCAAACAGCCCTACTATCGCGTTGTGGTCATCGAGAAGGACCGCGCCCGCAACGGACGCTCCGTTGAGGTAGTCGGCACCTACAACCCGCGCACCAACCCAGCTTCCGTGGACCTGAAGCGCGACCGCATTGACTACTGGACCGGTAAGGGAGCCCAGCTCTCCGACCGCGTAGCCAAGCTGGTCGCCAAACAGCCCGAACCAGCCGCTGCCTGATCCTGGCTGACCGCTCTTTCTCTCAATAAATATCCCGTCGCCTTCCGCCCGGTTTCGCATCGGGCGAAATTCGCATATTATTTTGCGATAAAGATGGAGAATCCCTCTATCTTCGGCGCGGTGTTACTGATACTATTGCGCGAGCCCGAGAGTGAAACACCCACGCCTCAAGGGGGATACGGCAATGACCCACGATGAACGGCCAGACGATATGCAGGAACTGGTGACGGAGATCGCCCGTGCCCTGGTCGATGAGCCGAATGCTGTAATGGTAGAAGCGGTAAAACGCGCGGAGAACACTGTGCTTCGCCTGCGCGTTGCGCCGTCTGACGTTGGCAAGGTAATCGGCAAGCAGGGCCGCACGGCGCGCTCCATGCGAACCATACTTGGAGCCGTGAGCATGAAGTACCGTCATCGCTACACGCTCGACATTTTGGAAGAGGACAAGCACGGTTCTCCGGATGAACACGCCAATGCCTAGGCAATGATGCCAGCAGAAAACGCTGGAATGCCGGCGGAAAACGCCGGTTCGGCAGAGCAGCAAGCGGATCAGCCCTGGACCCTCCTGGCCCGGCTCGTCCGGCCTCAGGGGCGTCGCGGCGAAATTCTGGCGGAAATTCTTACTGATTTTCCCGAACGCTTTGCAGACCGCAAGCGGCTCTTTCTGGTTCCGTCAGAACCGGGCACTGAAACCGCGCGTGAAATGCAGCTTGAAAACTACTGGCTGCACAAGGGCCGGGTGGTGCTCAAGTTCTTCGGAATCGACTCCATCAACGACGCTGAACTGCTGCGCGGGCTTCTGGTCGCAATCCCCGCCAGCGAGCGAGCCGCACTGGCTGACGACTCCGTCTACATCGGTGACCTCATCGGCTGCGAAGTCTTCGACCTGAATGCATCGAAGACAATCGGCCTGGTTGCGGACGTGGATCGCGATGCCAGCCTGCTGGAAGTGCAGACTCCTGCGGGCGAGCAAGTGCTGGTGCCCTTCGCAAAGGCGTATCTGGTTACCATGGATGTGGCGGGCAAGCGCATCGAGATGCGTCTGCCCGAAGGTTTGCTCGACATCAACGCTCCGATGACAGATGAGGAGCGGCGCGAGAGCGACGAATAAGAGCGGCTATGCGCTTTGACATCATCACGATATTCCCGGAATTTTTCACGGGCATCTTCGGCCACGGCGTGGTCAAACGCGCCATTGCAAACCGGCTGATCGAAGTCGGACTTTACGACCTGCGCGACTTCACCCACGACCGGCACCGCACCGTCGATGACCGCCCGTTCGGAGGCGGCGAGGGCATGGTTCTTAAGCCGGAGCCGCTGATGGAAGCGGTGGAATCACTTGGCATCGCACCAAAACCGAGCCGAGAACTCACCCAAGAGTCTGTGATTCTGCTCTCGGCGCAGGGCGCGAAATTTACTCAGAGCATTGCCCGTGACTTGTCCGCGCTTCAGCGCATAATCCTGATCTGCGGCCGCTACGAAGGCGTGGATGAGCGCGTGAACGAACTCGCCTGCGACCGCGAGCTATCCATCGGCGACTATGTCCTCTCCGGAGGCGAATTGGGCGCGGCAGTGATCGTCGACGCGACCATGCGCCTGCTCCCAGGAGTCCTGGGCAACGAGGATTCAAGCGCCTACGAAAGCTTCGGCCAGCCCGACGCGGCGTTCGCAAACGAAGAGCAAGGCCCGCCACGTTCAACTTACGGCTCCGGCGGATTGCTGGATTATCCGCACTACACGCGCCCAGCGGAGTTCCGCGGCCTCGCTGTGCCGGAAGTGCTGGCAGGCGGCAACCACGACCAGATTCGCCGCTGGCGTCGCGAGCGCGCTCTGGAGAAGACGCTGCGAAATCGTCCCGATCTGCTGGAGAACGCCGACCTGAGCGCGGAAGACAATCTGCTGCTCTGGAACATCAAATCGCGCGGTTAAGCGCGACGAAAATTACGTTTTCCGTGTAAACTAAAGATTCCGAATTAACTCCAGGAAAACAGTATGTCTATTCATCCAGTTATGCAGCGGCTTGCCGACAAACTCAATCGCACTGATCTGCCCCCCTTTGGCGCGGGCGACACAGTGCGCGTGCAGGTCAAGATCAAGGAAGGCGACAAAGAGCGTCTTCAGGCATTTGAGGGCGTTGTGATTGCCCGCAAGAATGGCCCGCAGGGCAGCTTCACGGTTCGCAAAATGAGCTTCGGCCACGGCGTGGAACGCATCTTTCCGTTCAATTCCAAGGTTGTGGACAAGGTCGAGAAGATTCGCTCGGCCAAGGTCCGCCGCGCCCGTCTCTTCTACCTGCGCGGACTTCGCGGCAAGGCTGCGCGTCTTAAGGAAGTCGAGCGCGCATAAATCAGGGCTCAGCGTTCAGGGCTCAGAAAATCCCGCTCATCGACAAGTTGAGCGGGATTTCCTTTTTTGGCAGTGCGGCAAGAGTACCGCTGGGCGCGAAGTCCGTTTACACTGCTGTTGATGCCGCGTTCCGCCAAGTTCTCGCTGGAAGCTCCTGAAGAAGAAGAAGTCTCCGCGGCGACGCTCAAGATGCGAATGCTGCGCAAGCTGATCTGCGGCAACAAGTACGAAAAGGCCGCGCGCGCGCAAGGTGCAACCTGTATTGCCGGAGTGGACGAAGTAGGCCGGGGCTCCCTCTTCGGCCCAGTGGTTGCCGCGGCCGTCATTCTTCCGCCGGAAACCCGCATCCGAGGCCTGCGTGACTCCAAGCAGCTTGTGCGCGAGGATCGTGAGCGGCTGGCCGGCATCGTGGAGCGCAAGGCGATGGCCATTGCCATTGAGGAGATCGATGCCGAAACTATCGACCGCATCAATATCTACCAGGCGAGCCGGCTGGCTATGACCGCCGCTGTCACCAGGCTCTCGGTCGCGCCCGATCACCTTCTCGTCGACGCCATGCGTCTCGACCTCGATTGCGCCCAGACCAGCATCATTTACGGCGACTCGCTCTCAATCTCGATTGCTGCCGCTTCCGTCGTCGCCAAGGTGTACCGTGACCGCCGTATGTGCGAGTTCCACGACCTCTATCCGCAATACGGCCTGGCCTCGCACAAAGGGTACAGCACTCCGGAACATCTGGCGGCACTTGAAAAGCACGGCCCGTCGCCGCTTCATCGAAAAAGCTTCCGTCCCGTATCGCAAACGTCGCTGCCCTGGGACGCACCACTTCCCTGCTGAGGATTCCATTGCCTTTTCGCCTGCTCTGCATCACCGCACATCCTGACGACGAAAGCGGGGGCTTCGGCGGCGCCCTGCTCATGGCGCACCGGGATGGAGTCGAGACCAGCCTGCTCTGCCTTACCGATGGCCAGGCCGCGCACTTTCGCGGAGGCGTCGAAGACAATGCCGAGCTTGGCCGCAAACGGCGTGCGGAGCTGGCCGCGGCCTGCGACCTGCTGGCCGTGACGCGCTGTGAGGTGCTCCACTATCCTGATGGCGAACTGGCGCAACAGAATTTCTACGAGCTTGCCGGGGTGATCGCCGCTCGTATCCGGACATGGCGTCCGCAGGTGGTGCTCACCTTCGGCGGAGACGGCTCCGTGAACCTCCACCGCGACCACACAGTCGTCTCCGTCGCAGCCACCGCGGCGTTTCATTGGGCGGGCCGGCCGGAGTTCTTCCCGGAACAGAATCTCGCCACCTATGTTCCGCAGAAGCTCTATTACTCCGGCACGCCTTTCGTCTCGGTGCGCGACCGTCCCGAACTGTCCGGCGTACCGACAGTTCCCTATTCGCTGAGCCTGGAATTGGGAGAGGAGCTATCTCGCCTGAAGTGGGAGGCGTTCGGGAAGCACAGCTCGCAGGGTGGCGTTATGAACCGCGTGAAGGATGAGATCGCTGCGCATTTTTCCACGGAGCGGTATCTGCTGGCAGCCGCCAAGGGGCAGATCAGCGTCACAGCCGACGCAGTCTTATTTGCAGGGGTTACTGCTGATTGAAGTGATCCGGCTTAGGTGCCGGTGCCGCGTAGAACCACTTCGGCGGTCCGAACCAGAATCTTCAGATCCAACCAGAAGCCCCAGTTCTCCACGTAGGCGGTATCGAGCGCGATGTACTTTTCGAAGGAAGCATCCTGCCGCGCCTGCACCTGCCACAGTCCGGTGAGGCCGGGAGGCACTTCGAGCCGCCGCAAGTGCTCCAGGGTATATTTTTCCACTTCGATGGCAAGCGGAGGGCGGGGGCCGACCAGGCTCATCTCGCCGCGCAGGACATTGAAGAATTGCGGTAACTCATCGAGGCTGTACTTGCGCAAAAATCGACCGAGCCGCGTGATTCGGGGATCGTTCTTCACTTTAAACAGAACGCCGTCACGCTCGTTCTTTTCTTCCAGTTCCTTCCTGAGCTGCTCCGCATTGGACACCATAGTGCGGAACTTGAAGCAGAAAAACACGCGCCCACGCCGGCCAATTCGCTCGGAGATATAAATGATGGGGCCTGGGCTTTCCAGTCGAACCGCCAGTGCAATGGCCAGCATCGCGGGGCAGGCGGTAATCAGCGCCAGCATGGACAGCACGATGTCCGCGGCGCGCTTCAGCGCAACAGCTATGGTCCGAGGGGTATTGCGATGGAGCGCGACAAGCGGCAAGGTGCCGACGTATTCGATGCCGGAATGCGGGGCGAGATCGTTGTAATAGCCGGATATGGCGCGCACGTCGATGCCAAGCTCACGAGCCCGTTTGATGATGTCGATAACGACCTCGATCGGACAGTGTTCGGTAATCACCACCTCATCGACAAAATACTTGCGAACAATCCGGCCCAACTGATCGAGATCGCCGAGTATTTGAAGGTCGGAGGCGTTCGAACGAGAATGCTCGCAGCCGGGAATCTGAATATGCCCGCTCAGGGTGCAGCCGAGCCGGGTTTCGTGCTGGAGGTAATGGCCAAGGCTGCGGCTCATCTGGTTGGTTCCAAGGATCACCACATGCCGCGTCGCCAAGCCGCGTTCAAATTGGCGGTAACGGTTCCTTCGCGATATTGAGCGGCGGACGCACAGAGCGATGGTTGCGCTCAGTGTCAAAAGGATGACCAGCGCGCGGGACACGATCACGTCATGCGCCATATACATTACACCGCAGAGCAGCAGTCCCGCATTCAGGCAGGCCTGAGCCGTCATGCGAAGCTCATGCGCTCCGCTGGCGTTCTTCAGGACTGATCCATAGAGGCCGTAGCGACGCGCCACCAGCACATAGATAGTAACGAACCAGGAAAGATAGAAGACAGCCATTGGCCCGCGGCCAATGCTGTACCTCATGCTGGCCAGATGCACCGACCTGTCGAGGAAGGCATCGCGCAGGACCACCGCCACACCCAATGCCAGCAGGATGGCAACCACATCGTTGAAGACCATAGGCAGCGGAGCGAGCATGGAAGCCCTGAAAAAACCACCGGGTTTCCGCGGCCGGAGGGGCAGAGGAGGCGGCATTTCTCCCGCAGGTGTCCCCTTTTCCGGAATGTACTCCGAAGTCGCCATTTGCTCTCTCTGTAATTGGCAGATAGAACAGAAACAAAGAAACAGGGTGAGTCCAACCGGGGGAGCCGTCCGAACATAGAGCCGGAAGCCTGCGTCTGGGCACAAAAAAACGATCCGAATTACTTG
>JBOGMA010000235.1:0-2838 GCA_050746465.1 Acidobacteriaceae bacterium | reverse complement strand
ATCGTTATTCCTTCGACGCAGATTCCGGACTCGCAGCCGGAGAAAGTGGTGCGCACGGAGCAAGCGATTATGGACAAGCTGGCTGCGCTGCCGGGGGTGAAGTCGGCGGCGATTACGACGGCGATTCCGATGAACGGGAACCAGTCCAATGACCTGATTTTTGCGCGGGACCGGACTTACCGCGACGGCGAGATTCCTCCGATCCGGCGGTTCAAATATGTTTCTCCGGGGCTGTTGAAGACGATGGGCACGCCGCTGATTGCGGGGCGCGACTTTACCTGGGAGGACAACTACAGCAAGCTGCCGGTGGCGATTGTTTCAGAGAATTTTGCGCGCGAGTACTGGGGCAGCGTGCAGAACGCGCTGGGCAAGCAGATTCGCGCGACTCCGCAGGATGACTGGCGGCAGATTGTGGGTGTGGCGGGAAACGTGTATGACGACGGGGTGAGCGAGAAGGCTCCGACCACGGTTTACTGGCCGCTGATGGGCCCGAATTTTGAAGGCGATAAGGTGAGCTTCCGGCGCTATATCTCGTTTGAGATTCGGACGCCGCAAGCCGGATCGCAGGCGTTTATGAATGAGGTGCGGCAGGCGGTGTGGTCGGTGGATTCCGATGTTCCGTTGGCGGATCCGAACACGCAGGGCTTCTACTACACGCGATCGATGGCGCGGACTTCCTTCACGCTGGTGATGCTGGCGATTGCTGGGGCGATGGCCCTGCTGCTGGGCGTGGTTGGAATTTATGGCGTGATCTCATATTCAGTGAGCCAGCGGACGCGGGAGATTGGGATCAGGATGGCGCTGGGGGCACAGAAGGGCGCGATAGTGGGGCTGTTTGTGCGCAATGGGCTGCTGCTGGCGTGCATCGGAATAGCGTGCGGGCTAGTGGCGGCGTTTGCGGCGATGCGGTTGATGGCTTCGATCCTGTTTGGGGTGAGTCCGGTGGACCCGCTAACCTACGCGGCAATTTCCGCGCTGGTATTTGTTACGGTGTGGCTTGCTTGCTGGCTGCCTTCGCGGAAGGCGGCGGCGGTTGATCCGATGCATGCGCTAAGGGCGGAGTAGAATGACCGGCGAGGTTTGGCTATGGGCGAGGTCGGGTTGCCGGGGAAGCGGGTTTCGCCGCTGGAGATGACGGCGGAGGAGTTTCGGGCGGTCGGGCATCATTTGGTGGACAGGGTTGCGGAGTTTCTGGAATCGCTTCCGGGGCGGCCTGTGGTTCGGGATGAGTCGCCGGAGGATGTGCGGCGCGCGATGGTTGCGGAGCGCTCGCTGCCGGAGCGGGGAGCCGATGCGACGCAGTTGATGGACAAGGCTGCTGATCTGCTGTTTGAGCACTCGCTGTTCAATGGGCATCCGCGGTTCTGGGGATACATTACTTCGTCGGCGGCTCCGCTGGGCGCGCTGGCGGATCTGCTGGCGGCGGCGGTGAATTCGAATGTGGGGGCATGGCCGCTGTCTCCGATGGCGAGCGAGATTGAGGCGCAGACGATTCGGTGGGTGGCAGAGATGTTGGGGTATCCGACGAACTGCGGAGGGCTGTTTGCGAGCGGCGGCAATGTGGCGAACCTGATTTGCTTTCTGGCGGCGCGGCATGCGAAGGCGGGATGGGATGTTCGCGCGCAGGGGATGAAGGGCAGCAGGTTGCGCGCGTACTGTTCGAAAGAGACGCATGCGTGGATTCACAAGGCGATGGAGATTTCCGGGGCGGGCACGGACGCGATTCGCTGGATTGCGACGGACGGCGAGCAGCGGATGAATGTGAAGGCGCTGCGGAAGCAGATTGTTCGCGATACGGGCGCGGGCGATAAGCCGTTCCTGGTGGTGGGCGCGGCGGGGTCGGTGAGCACGGGGGCGATTGATCCGCTGCCGGAGATTGCGGCGGTGTGCCGCGAGATGGATCTGTGGTTCCATGTGGATGGGGCGTATGGAGGGTTTGCGGCGGTTCTGCCGGATGCTCCGCCGGAATTGAAAGCGTTGAGCGAGGCGGATTCAGTTGCGGTTGATCCGCACAAGTGGCTGTATGCTCCGCTGGAGGCGGGTTGCGCGCTGGTTCGGGATGCGGAGAAGCTGCGCGGGGCGTTTGCTTATCATCCGCCGTACTACCACTTTGGCGTGGAGGCTACGAATTATTTTGATCTGGGGCCACAGAACTCGCGAGGGTTTCGCGCGCTGAAGGTGTGGCTGGCGCTGCAACAGATTGGACGCGAGGGATATGCGGGGCTGATTGCCGAGGATATTCGGCTGTCTCGGGAGATGTATCGGCTGATTGGGGAGAGTGGGGAGCTTGAGGCGTTGACGCAGTCGCTTAGCATTGCGACGTTTCGCTATGTGCCGCCGGGAATGCGGGTGGAGGGCGATGAGGACGCGGAGAAGTATTTGAATAAGTTGAATGGGGAAGTGCTTGACCGGTTGCAGCGGAGCGGAGAGGCGTATGTGTCGAATGCGGTGATCGGCGGGAAGTTCGCGTTGCGGGCTTGCATTGTGAATTTTCGGACTTCGTTGCAGGATGTGGAGGCGCTGATTCCGCTGGTGGTTCGGCTGGGGCGGGAGGCGGATGCGAAGCTGCGGGCTTAGCCGACGTATGCGGTCTTCCCATGTCTCAAAATCGAGACATGGGGTCCCCGACTAACCCAAGGCGATGACGATGGCTCCGGCGGCGATGAGGACTCCTCCGATGAGCTTGCGGGTGGTGATGGCTTCGCCGAGCAGGGGCCAGGCGAGGAGGATGACGAAGACGACGCTAAGTTTGTCGATGGGCGCGACTTTGGAGGCCTGTCCTTTGCTGAGGGCGTGGAAGTAGCAGATCCAGGAGAGTCCGGTGGCGACGCCTGAGGC
>JBOGMA010000234.1:0-1902 GCA_050746465.1 Acidobacteriaceae bacterium | reverse complement strand
CGAGCAACAGTGGTATAGCCACGGCAGACAAAACGGGGGAATATTCGATTACACTTGCCGATGACGGCACGACTAATCAAAGTACGAATTTACCAAGCCAGACTGAACCGCTTCAGCTCCGGTATGGGATTGATGCATTAGCAGCAAATCTCTTGACGCCGTCTGAGATAACAAATGCGAACAAGCAGTTTGTAGCTGAATACATTGGCTCTGGTGCCGTAGCGGGAGTGGTTGGAAAGTGAAAGCGGCTTAATCTCCAGCTTTATCCAACAAGCGATTCCGGCGTTTGAGCGCCGGTGGAGATCACGCCATGACGAAGATTATCACGACCCCCTGCCTCCGGCAGTCTGAAATCGAGACGACGGAGCGGCTTTTCGACAACTGGTTCGACCCGATCGAGAGCAATCTTCGCGACCGGGCTCGCGAATTCCTGCAAGCGATGTTCGAAGCTGAGCTTGACGAGGCGCTGTCGCGCTCGCGCTACGCCCGACGGGCGAGGCCGGCGAGCGGCGGTTCGGAGGCCACGCTCGCCGTCACTGGTCACCGCCACGGGCATCGGTCGCGCTCCCTGCTGGGGACGTTCGGGAAAGTGGAGATCGCAGTGCCGCGCGCGCGGCTCAACACGGCCGACGGCAAGACCACCGAGTGGAAGAGCCGGTCGCTGCGGGCCTACCAGCGCCGCACGCTGGCTGCCGACGCGCTGATCGCCGGCAGCTACCTGGCAGGCACCAACACGCGCCGTGTGCGCCGCGCACTCAGCGCTCTGTTCGCTGGCGCCGTCGGTAAGGACACGGTGAGCCGGGTGTGGCGAAAGGTGAAGAGCGACTGGGACGCTTGGAATGCCCGCTCGCTGGCCGATGAGCCGATCGTGCGATTGATCCTCGATGGCACCGTGGTGCGCGTGCGGCTCGACCGCAAAGCGACCGCCATCTCGCTGCTGGTCGTCATCGGCGTGCGTGCGGACGGTCAGAAAGTATTGCTCGCGATCAAGAGTATGGGCGGCGAGAGCACCGAAGCCTGGCGTGCCGTGCTCGACGATCTTATCCGGCGTAAGCTCCGGCGGCCCGAGTTCCTCATCGTCGATGGCGCGCCAGGGCTGGAGGCTGCGATCGCCGTCGTGTGGGATGGCGTGCCAGTACAGCGCTGCACGGTCCATAAGCACCGTAACCTGCTGGCGCACGCGCCCGAGCGCCTGCATGAGGAGATCACCGCCGACTACAACGACATGATCTACGCGGCGACGCCCGAGGAGATCGAGGCGCGGCGCAAGACCTTCCTCCGCAAATGGCGGCTTAAGCATCGCGCGGTGGCCGACAGCCTGCAGGAAGCCGGTGACCGGCTCTTCTCCTTCACGCGACTGCCGCCAAGCCAATGGAAGAGCGCGCGGACCACCAATGCCATCGAACGGCTACACGAGGAGTTCAAGCGGCGGATCAAAACGCAGACCGTGCTGCCATCGGCGGACACGGCAGCGATGTTGTTCTGGGCGCTGCTCGCCTCCGGTCAGATCAACATGCGCAAGGTCGATGGCTGGAAAACGCTCGCCACAAAGCTCATCGATCAGCCAATTGACCTCGCCGCGTAATCAGATAGCTTCACGTTGCTGGAGATCGCGCCGCAAATCCCAACCACATTCCGGGCAGCACCTGGTCGAGAGTCCCGGCGGACTGTTCATCGGCGCGCGCCGCGATGCCGAAAACGGCAATTACTATTGGCGCATCACGCAATGGGTGATGCCCTCGTTCACGATGATTCCGCCGCGCGGGTCGCATCCCGTGCATGGGCATTTCTGGATTCCGATCGATGACGAGAACTGCTGGACCTGGAGTTTCGACTATCATCCGACGCGTGCATTGACGGAAGAACAACTCGACGCCATGCGCGAGGGCAAGGGCATCCACG
>JBOGMA010000233.1:0-4846 GCA_050746465.1 Acidobacteriaceae bacterium | reverse complement strand
TCACGCCGGACCTGACGACTCTGGGGAAGAGTCTGGGCGGTGGGTTGCCATGCGCGGCGTTTGGCGGGCGGGCGGACATTATGGATCAGTTGGCTCCGCTGGGGCCGGTTTATCAGGCGGGGACGCTGAGCGGAAATCCACTGGCCATGGCGGCGGGAATTGCGACGCTTGGATATCTGCTGGAGCATCGGGCGGAGGTTTATCCGCTGCTGGAATCGCTAAGCCGGGCGCTGGTGGAGGGCGTGGCGGCGGAGGCGGCTCGGGCCGGAGTGGCCCTGACGGCGAATCGCGTTGGGTCGATGTTTACCTGGTTCTTCAATGACGACGCGGACTTTAACTCAGCCGCGCGGTCGGATATGGCCGCGTTCGGGCGGTTTCACCGGGCGATGCTGGAGCAGGGGGTGTGGCTTCCCTGCTCGCAGTTTGAGGGCGCGTTTTTGAGCGCGGCGCATTCGATGGAGGACGTTCGCGAGACAATCGATGCGGCGGGAGCGGCGCTTCGGGGAATAGCCAAGGGGAAATAGCAGGTTGGTTTAGTCAATGAGAAGGCGGCCTTCGCAGGTCGCCTTTTTTGTTTATGTCTAAGGTCGCGCTCAGGCGCTGGCGGGTTGCTGACGGTGCTGCATCTGGCGGGCTAGCGCCGGCAGGCCGAAGGCCAGGGCGGCGACGAGGGCGGTGGAGAGCACATCATTGCGATAGAACGGCAGGCCGGCGGCGTAGGAAAGGCCGAGTCCGCCGAGGGTACGCGGGTAAAGCTGGGGCATCATGGCCCAGGCGGCGAAATTGGTGATCAGGAAAAAGGATGTGGGGGCAATGGCGACTCCGGCGGCAACCCGCGAGACCGAGGTCTTGCGGGAGAGCAGGATGTAGCCGAGAACGATGACGGCGGCGTACCAGGCCCAGGTGAGCAGGTATCCGGACAAGTGAAATGGGTAGCTGTAGTAGAAGGCGGTGAGGTAATAGTCAGTGGCTGCCAGGGCTGCTACGGGAATCCAGAGCTGGCGCAGGGGACGGCGGGCTCCGAAATAGAGCAAGGCTCCGCCTACGGCGGTGAAGTTAAACCACGCGGGATCAGGGAAGATTCGGCTGAGAACAGCCGCGACGATGAGCAGAAATGCAGCCATGCGATCCTCGAATTTGGTGTGAGTTGACCTTTTCTATTGTGGAGACAGGAGGGGATGGGGTCAAGGCGTAGCGCTGGATGGAGTGAAAACAGGTTTTGGCAATACGAAAAAGTGGGTGGGGTTGACGAGGATGGCGTAGGTTTGGGAGTTCATTTCCGGATTGTCCGGCATCGTATGAATCAGGGCAGCCCGAGGGATTATGAATTCGCTAACTTGATGGAAACAGGAAGGTTGCGTTGCGCGGCTCGAGGCTATGGCAGGTTTTAGGTTCACGTCAGACCAATGTTGATATCAAACCGCTCATATTTCATGCAACTAGCATGCTATGATATCCATCAGATGAATTGCAGGCCGACTTCGGGCGGCCCATAACTCTAGATCAGGAGAAAAGACCATGGCAATTACTCGTTGGGACCCTTTTCGTGAAGTAGCAACCTTGCAGAACCGGCTGAATTCGCTTTTTCAGGACTACAACCGGGGCGAGGGCGATATGGTATCGACGGCGGGGTTTGTGCCGCCGGTGGACGTTTACGAGGACGAGCACCAGATTGTGCTGAAGCTGGAGATTCCGGGTATGAAGCAAGAGGATCTGGAGATTCAACTTGAGAACAACAACCTGACGGTGCGCGGGGAGCGGAAGTTCGAGAAGGAGGAGAAGGAAGAGAATTTCCACCGGATCGAGCGGCGCTACGGCAGCTTCTATCGCGCGTTCACGATTCCGAACACGGTGAATCCGGACAGCGTGAAGGCCGATTATGATGCCGGAGTGCTGAAGATTCAGCTTGAGAAGCGGGCTGAGGCGAAGCCGAAACAGATCAAGGTGCAGGTGGGGCAGAGTTCGGCGCCGAAGCAGGTGGAAGCGGGCAAGAGCAAAGCGGCGTAAAAGCAGCTGGGAAGCGGGTAGCTAAGAGGCGGCCAGCTGACAACCGGTGGCTATACCGGAAGTTAGGAATTCGACATGAATTCGGCTTCGCGGTGGCTTGGTGGCCACCCGCTGCACCAGCTACCCGCTTTTTAGCGCAAAGGAACTTATATGGCGATTCGTTGGGAAAAATTTACGGTGAAATCGCAGGAGGCGGTGCAGGCGGCGAACCTGGTTGCGGCTGAGCATGGCAATCCGGAGATTCTGCCGCTGCATCTGCTTTCGGCGTTGATTGAGGACCGCGAGGGCATTATTGTGCCGGTGCTGGAGAAAGTTGGCGTGCCGGCATCGCAGTTGCGGTTGAAGGTTCAGGAGGCGCTGGACAAGCTGCCGAAGGTGAGCGGGGGCGGGGCGCAGCCGGCGGCTTCGGCGGCGCTGAATCGTGTTTTCGAGCAGGCATTCAAGGAGGCCGGCAACTTCAAGGACGAGTATGTTTCGACCGAGCACCTGCTGCTGGCGCTGGCCGAGGCCAAAAATGATGGGGCGCAGCTTCTGCTGGCGAGTTTTGGCGCGACGCATGATGCGATTCTGAAGAGTTTGACGACGGTACGGGGGACGCAACGGGTGACGGACCAAAATCCTGAGGCGAAATACCAGGCGCTTGAGAAATACGCAAAGGATTTGACCGAGCTGGCGCGGCGCGGAAAGTTGGACCCCGTGATTGGGCGCGACGAGGAGATTCGGCGCGTGATTCAGGTCCTGTCACGGCGGACGAAGAACAATCCTGTGCTGATTGGCGAGCCCGGTGTGGGCAAGACGGCAATTGTCGAGGGGCTGGCGCGGAGGATTGTTCATGGAGACGTGCCGGAGATTCTGCGCGGCAAGCGCGTGATTGCGCTGGATCTGGGGTCGATGCTGGCAGGGGCGAAGTATCGCGGCGAGTTTGAGGACCGGCTGAAGGCGATTTTGAAGGAGATTGAAGACTCAAACGGCCAGATCGTTTTGTTCATCGACGAGCTGCACACGCTGGTGGGCGCGGGCGCGGCAGAGGGTGCGATCGACGCCTCGAACATGTTGAAGCCGGCGCTGGCTCGCGGCGAGCTGCGCGCGATTGGCGCGACCACGCTGAATGAGTATCGCAAATACATTGAGAAGGACGCGGCGCTGGAGCGGCGGTTCCAGATTGTGTTTGTGGGCGAGCCGAATGTGGAGGACACGATTGCGATTCTGCGCGTGCTGAAGGAGCGTTACGAGTCGCACCACAAGGTTCGTATTAAAGACTCGGCAATTGTGGCGGCGGCGACGCTTTCGCACCGTTACATTTCCGACCGCTTTTTGCCGGACAAGGCGATTGACCTGGTGGATGAGGCGGCGGCTTCGCTGGCGATTCAGATTGGGTCGGTTCCGACGGAGATTGACCAGTTAGAGCGCGACGCGACTTCGCTGGAAATTGAAAAAGCGGCGCTGAAGCGCGAGACGGACAAGAATTCGAAGGATCGGTTGCAGGAAGTGGAGCGTGAGCTTGCGGCGTTGCGTGAGCAGGCGACGGGGCTGCGGGCTCGTTGGCAAAAGGAACGCGAGGCCATTACTCGGCTGAGCGATGTGAAGAAGCAGGTTGAGGCGCTGCGCTTTGAGGCTGATGAGCAGACGCGGCGGGGCAATCTGGAGCGCGCGGCGCAGATCCAGTATGGCGAACTGCCGCGGCTGGACGACGAGCTGAAGAAGCTGACGGCAATGCAGGATGCAGCGGATGGTCCACGCATGTTGAAGGAGGAAGTGGACGAGGAGGACATTGCCCGGATTGTGAGCAAGTGGACGGGGATTCCTGTGTCGAAGATGCTTGAGGGCGAGGTGAAGAAGCTGGTGGAGATGGAGAGCCGGCTGCGGGAGCGCGTGATTGGGCAGGACGACGCGCTGAAGACGGTGGCGAATGCGATTCGGCGTTCGCGTGCCGGGTTGAGCGATCCGAAGCGGCCGATTGGGTCGTTCATTTTCCTGGGGCCGACGGGCGTGGGCAAGACGGAAACGGCACGGGCGCTGGCGGAGTTCCTTTTCGATGATGAGCAGTCGATGGTGCGGATCGATATGTCGGAGTACATGGAGAAACATGCAGTAGCTCGGCTAATTGGCGCGCCCCCGGGCTATGTTGGCTATGACGAAGGAGGGCAGTTGACCGAGGCGGTGCGGCGGCGGCCTTACTCGGTGGTGCTGTTTGATGAGATTGAGAAAGCACATCCGGATGTGTTCAACGTGCTGTTGCAGGTGCTGGATGACGGGCGTCTAACGGATTCGAAGGGACGCACGGTGGACTTCAAAAACACGGTGCTAATCATGACGTCGAATCTTGGTTCGCAGGCGCTGCAGGGTGAGTCGCTGACGACGGAAGCGGCGTTTGACCGGGCGCGGGATCAGGTGATGGAAGTGCTGCGGCAGAGTTTTCGGCCGGAGTTTCTTAACCGCGTGGACGATATTGTGATCTTCCGTCCGCTGGGTGAGGATCAGTTGTCGCGCATTGTCGGTCTGCGGCTGAAGGACCTGGAGCGGCTGCTGGCGGATCGCGACATCACGATTGAGCTGACGGATGAGGCGCGGCATCAACTGCTGATGACGGGCTACGACCGTGCTTATGGAGCGCGTCCGCTGAAGCGCGCGATACAGCGGCTGGTGCAGGATCCGCTGGCCATCAAGATTTTGGATGGTGAGGTGCTGCACGGGGACCACGTGCGGGTGGAAGCTGATCCGTTGAACAACCAGTTGAAGTTCGAGGTTGCGGAGCGGACGGTGGAAGCTTAAGCCTCCGGCGGGTCCTACGCGGACGGCGGTCTTTGCCATACGCGTGCTCGGAAGCAGAATTCTCTTC
>JBOGMA010000232.1:0-3490 GCA_050746465.1 Acidobacteriaceae bacterium | reverse complement strand
CAAAAACCTTAGCATGATTCGCCAACCCCAAAATTTCGTAGAACGTGATTTCCGAATATCCAGAAAATCAGCATTGGTCAGCGGGCCTCCCTTCCGCGATCTCCACATCTGGTACAACGAGCGAGTTATCGCCGAGCCACTCATTGGAATCGGACAGAGAGCTATAAGTCGGCTTGTCGTGACGAAGTCACGCACCTGTCATACGTAGGTCGTCGGGTGCCCCATCCTTCGCGCCGGCCGGGTCCTCGTGAACAGGTCTTCGTTCACGGGTGGTTAAGCGCAGGGTGGGAGGCCGAGAATCTGACGTATTTTGTTACCGGCGAACGGCCCGCCAGGGGCGGAGTAATCTCGTAGATTCGGCAGAGCCGAAGCTCCGTGAGTGCATTGGCCTGTACGCAACAATTCACAAAAATACATCCGTCATTCGTCGCAAGCAGCCCCAAGGAAGCAATGCCCGCAACCAGAAAGCCCAGGTCAAATCCAATGCGCTCCGCGAACGAAAGCAGCAGCAAGTAAAAGATGATCTGCGCCACTCCCACCAGAATGTACTGCGCCGGATGCACGTGCTTCCCAGTCGTCACCTCAAAGATGAAGTACGAGAGAAACACCAGCCCGAGAAAGAGCGGAACGTACTTCAGCGAGCGATTTACCGATTGATACGGGCTGGCAACCTCGACAAACGAGGTGCCCATGGCCGTCGCGTCCAGCCCTTCAATCGACCCCGCTGGACCTTCCGCACGCACTCCTCGCGCGATGAACGGCACAGACCACTCCCCCGTGAAGCCGCTCTGCGTCACTGTCCGGCTCACCGGAAGAAACCCTCCATCGAACCCGGGACTCGGCCAATCTCCCTGCTCCGTCACACGGGTGGTCTTCCCATACGCGAGAACGGCAATGCGCTGCGCTCCGGAAAAATGCAGCATTGAGGATAGGCTGAACTGAGCGTTGGGAGCAGCCAAATTCGGCACCTGAGCTCCAAACAGCGTCAGCCGCAGTGGAGAATTCTGGCCGCTGCCGAACAGCATGTTCGGCGCACTCTCCGCCGGAGTGAGCGTGTACGTTTTGCCGCCCGCAGTCAGCGTTGCGTCACTCAGCGCACCGCGGGCGTCGCTTACGCCCACAAGGATCTCCGCCCGGCTCCAGTCCAGATTTCCGTTCGGCAATGCCGCCGGCACCCCAGTCAAATCAAATGTCGAATCCATCTTCAGATCGGCCCGAAAAACAGGCACCTTGAATAGCGAGCGGCGTCGCTCTTCGGTTGTGGTCTTCACCGTTGCCGAAGCCTGCATTGGAAACACGAGATACATTCCGTGTTTGACAGGCTCCGTCGGCATGTCCGCGGGTGTGCTGTATGGAATCGCCAGTATCGGGCCGAGAAAGGTCTGCTCGCCACCCACATACTGGCTGATCTGCTTCACAACATCCGCCTCGCGGCTCTTTCTGTCCTGAATCAGCGAGCCCACCAGAAACGCGGGAATCATCATCAGCAGGGCCAGGCAGCAGACCACGATGAGCTTCACGCCCATCGAGAACGTTCTGAATTTTGAATGCAGCAACAACGGCACACCAGATAATTCACTCATTTTGTTCCCTCCCAAACTCACTTTGCAATGCAAAGTAAAAGGCCAAAAAAAATTCACGCTCGCGACGGCGTCAAGTCACGCACTGCCGCGACGGATGACGCCCCTTTTGCGCCCTTCGCCGCATCTCGAACCACCTGCTCCAGCGTCTCTAGATATTCCAGATATCGGTCACGCCCCGATGCGGTAATCCGGCACACCGTCTGCGGACGATTGTGGTCGTACCCCTTGAGGACCTCCAACATCCCTTCCTTCTCAAGCACGCTCAGGTGGCGGCTCAAATTTCCGTCTGTCAATGCACATAGCTGCTTCAGCTCATTAAACGTGAGCCCCTTGGGATGCGTAATGAGAGACGTAAGCAAGCTCAGCCGCGCCCGCTCGTGGATCACCCGGTCAAGACCCTCATAAGCGAAGCGGCCCTCGCCTGATTGCGCCTTAGCCTTCATCGCCGCTCTCCTTCGAACAGAAAAACAAAATCCCGGCCACCAGCATCTGCCCCGCGCCAAACGGAATCGCCATCGCCCAGGGCGAAAATGCGCGATTCCCGCCAAGCCCCACACATAACAGCCCAGTGAACAGATACCACACTCCGGCGGCGACAATAGGCCGCGGCAAAAATCGGCACGAAGCGAAAATTCCCAAACTGAATATAATCTGCCAAAGTCCAGGCAGCATCCATCCGAGAGCCGGCACGGTCCGCAGCAGTACAACGGTGAGCAGAACCCCCGCACCGATGGCGGGGAGAAACTGCTCGACGGCCATGTGAATCATCTCGTCCGACAGCCCGGAATGAATGCGGCGGCTGCGCGTATACATCTGGATGGCAGCAAGCGCAACCGAAACGAACGCCGTCGAGTACCAGAGCCCCAAGTATTGCCCAACATGGGTCGCGGGCTGCGCAATCCAAAAGTTCTGCGCGACAGCAGCAAGCAGTGCAAATACGCCGGTAGCAGCCAGGGTAGCCGGGCCATAACCGCGAAACTCCGTCGTGCGCGCTACCTGTCTGCGAATGCTGCTTATGTCGCCGAGCGCCTTGTGGAGTTCATTCATAGCCATTCGCTTTACACCGTAAAGTAGTCGCTTGGGCAAAGCTTGTCAACAGGGAATTTTGACCACATCACCGCTGCCGTCACCCATTGTCAACTCTTGCGTATAGGCCAACGCGCTTATCGACCCGGGAAGCGGCTTGGTTTGAAACTTGGCGATTTATGGCTCGTCGTGAGTAAGGCTTTTCTGAAGGGCAATTCTATTGGCGATCACGTGCGGCCGCATGAGACTGCAGTCCGTCTCAATCCGCCGTGAGTTTGAAATTCCCAAAAAATTCACCGATTTCGTTTACTTGTCGATTACGTCGGATTCTCGGTAGTATTGGGATTCCCAGAGAGGGTGCGCGGCCGGGCAGGAGATACGAAGTGACCTTCTCGATCACAAACAAGCCAAAGACGCATTGACAACCACAAAGGAAAACTCAATGTCGAGATCGAAAACCGAGAATGCCCCTGTGTTGACTCGCCGCGATGCACTGAAGCTCTCGGCGGGCGCCGGAATTGCTGCTGCGATCGGGGGTACGGCTCACGCCTCCGACAGCACCAAGACCGGAGTCCACCAGCAGCAGCCGCCATTCTGCTCTACGCCTCCTTCGGCCGTGGCCGCTACGAAGTACGGCAAAGTGCGCGGCTTTGTGTCCGGCAATGTCTTCACCTTCAAAGGCGTTCCCTACGGCCAGGACACGGGAGGGAAAAATCGCTGGCTGCCTGCCAAGTCGCCGCTTCCCTGGGACGGTGAGTACCCCGCGCTCATCTACGGAGCCAATTGTCCGCAGCGCCTGCACGACTGGCATAGCCAGGAGCAGGTGTTTCTTCAGGACTGGGACGATGGCTGGCAGAGCGAGGACATGCTGAAGCTGAATA
>JBOGMA010000231.1:0-2508 GCA_050746465.1 Acidobacteriaceae bacterium | reverse complement strand
TGCGAATCGTCGTCGCGCTCTATCAGCAGCCGGGCGAGACCACCGCTGCACTCCCCATGCGCGTGCCCGCCGCCGCCGTTGCCCTCACCGCCCTCACACTCATCCTCGTCTGGCTCGGAGTCTACCCATCAGAGATGCTCAAAGCCATCCAAGGCGCCATCGCCAGCCTGCTTTAATCGCCCGTCAAATCTGAGCAACTCCAAGGTTCGAAAAATCGCGTGACCTACGTCACTGTGCATGAATCGCGTGATGGCTAACGTAATAGCAGAAGGTAGGAGAATCACCATGACCATCACTTTAGAAACACCTGTTCGCGACATTGCCATTTCGATGCCGACAGCAATTCCAGTGCTGGAGCGCCTGGGAGTCGATTATTGTTGCGGCGGTCAGCATACGCTTGCGGAGGCCTGTTCCAATCACAATATCGCCCCGGCGCGGGTTCTGGACGAGCTTCAGCAACTCCAACAGGAGCAGGCGGGGAACACTGCCGAAAGTCACTGGGTGCATGCTCCCCTGAAGGAGATCACCGAATACATCGTGAAAAAGCATCATGCCTATACACGCAATCAGCTCAACCTGATTGATGAGCTCATGGCTAAAGTGGAGCAGCGCCACGGAGTCGAACACATCGAATTATTCCAATTGAGCAAGCTCATTGCGGTTTTCGCATCGGAGCTGAGACACCACGCCGAGTGCGAAGAGACCAACCTGTTCCCCTACATTGCAGCGCTGGGTACGGACGAGAAGAAGGAATTGCCGGCGCCCGCGAAGGGAAGTCTGAAGCCGCCAATTACCCGGATGATGACGGACCACGATCAGACCGGAGAGGAGCTCAAGACGCTCCGCAAATTGACCGATCACTACACTCCGCCGACTGAAGCATGCCCTACGTGGCGCGCGCTGTACCGCGCCATCCAGGATCTCGACGTGGACCTGCACCAGCATATCCATCTGGAAAACAACATTCTGTTTCCGCGAGCGATGAAAGCGGCGCAGGCCCAGTACGCAAACACGCCAGTGGCTGCGTGAGCATGAACGTGGGTTCTCCCAGAAATGCAGCAACCCCTGAGTTGCGCTTGTAAAACGCAATTCAGGGGTTGCTCGCCGCGCCGTCTGGGGAATGAGACAGCGATTTAAGAGCAGCCGCTGGTGCTTCCGCAGCTCATGCACCGGTAGCAGCTTCCATTGCGAACCATAATGGCTCCGCACGTGTGGCAGCTAGGCGCGTCGCCCATGTCGTACATTTCTTTCATCGCGTCGGCTGCGTGGTACACGCCGCGGTCGTGCAAGTGCAATTCGCCTTCGCTCGCGCCCGCAAGGTCAGAAACAATTCCGCCCTGCGGAGCATGCGTCGATCCCATTCCGCGCGCGGACTCATGCTGGTCCGCGCCCAGGTGTTGTCTTTCTGAGGCAGTGGGGGAGGCTGGGGGAGGGACCTGTGCGGACGCGCCCGGGGCGAGTCCTGCGAAAAGTGAAAGCTGCTGGCCGGAGAGGAACCGCAACTGCAGCCACCGGAAGATGTAATCCATCACCGACTTCGCGTAGCCGATCTCTTCGTTGCCCGTCCAGCCCGAAGGCTCGAACCGGCTGTGCGCAAACTTCTCGCAAAGCACCCGCAGCGGAACCCCATGCTGCAGCGCCAGCGAAATGGCCGTCGCAAAGCTGTCCATCAGCCCCGCTACCGTCGAGCCTTCTTTCGCCATGCGAATAAAGATCTCGCCCGGCTGCCCATTCGGGTACAGGCCCACGGTGATGTAGCCCTCGTGTCCGGCAATCCCGAACTTATGCGTCAGCGAAGCACGCTCTTCCGGCAGGCGGTGGCGAATGGCGCGCGGCGGGGCCTTCAGGTCCTGATCATCGAACCCGGCACCTTGCGCTCCAATTGAAGCCAGTGCGGCGCTGAATGCATTCGCCGCTCCGCTCACTCCGCGTGCCGTCGTCTCAATCTTCTCCGCCAGCTTCGCTTCCAGAGCCTTCACGTCCTCAGCCGGCGCGCTCTTGCCGGTGGCCATCGCCGCCAGCACGCGATCCGCCGCCGCATTCAGCGTTTCGTCCGACGAAGCGCCCTTAATTGCTTTCGCCTTATTGCCGTCCGAGACATTCAGCGGCTGCGCGCCCTTCGAGCCATCGCGGTAAATCGCAACGGCCTTCAGCCCCTGCCGCCACGACTCCAGATACGCCTCGGCAACATCCTCAATCGAGCAGTCATGCGGCAGGTTTACCGTCTTTGAAATTGCTCCCGACAAAAATGGCTGCGTCGCCGACATCATCTTCACGTGGCCCATGTAGTGGATCGACCGCGTTCCCTTCGAAGGCTTGAACGAGCAGTCAAACACGGCCAGGTGTTCGGGCTTGATCCCCGGCGCGCCCTCAATCGTTCCGGTCGAGTCGATATAGCTCACAATCGAGTCAACCTGGTTGTTGTTGTAGCCCAGCTTGAACAGCGCGGCGGGAACCGTGTTGTTCACGATCTTGATCATGCCGCCGCCAACGAGCTTCTTGTACTTC
>JBOGMA010000230.1:0-2807 GCA_050746465.1 Acidobacteriaceae bacterium | reverse complement strand
GACAATTCTCCGCTGGTTCTCGATAGAGACTATGTGGGCCGCGTCCGTAACCTCTCCAATCCTTTTCCTGGACCTTTGGAATCGCCTGAAGGAGGACGGCAGCGGGTGGCGCTTACTGGGAGGTTTGGAGTGAATCGCAAGTAGATCGCGTGCTCTGAACTACTTTTGCAATTTCGGGAACCAGGTGATCTGGGCCTGGACAGTGGTGTCGTGCTGGACTCCCGGCTTATAAAAGGGTGCGACCCAGCGCTCCACCTGCACCCAGCCGCGAGCCTCAAAGTTGTTCATAAAGCGCTTGCGAATGGCGAATTGATAATCGTTTTGCGTGGTTCCTGAGGGAATGAACTTCTGATCAACCTTCACGTTGCGGTAGGAGAACTGCGCGTCTTCGCGTGGAGAGATGTGATAGGTGAGCCATGCCTGCCCGCCTTTGGCGTCGCGGCCAAACGCTTCGGTAAAGAGATGGCCCTTGTTGGTGGGTCCCTGGTGCTGAATGGTTTCGAAATACAGGAAATCACCACTTGCGTTGGCATCGCTGACCGGGTCGGTGGATGCTCCTTCAACGCGAAAGTCGAGATGCGGGAGCCCGGGAAAGTGGGACAGGTAGACACCGGGGCGGACACCAGCGCGGCGCGGTGCGCTGACGGGGCTCACGTCATCGTGCACCACCGAGTCCGAGTAGAGCGTGACCCAGTTGCGCAGGAAGGGCAAGCGCCAATCGAAGTCGAAACTGCCCAAACGGTCGCCCGGATCGTTACGCGAAAGTTTTTCGCCGGCGGGGACGTTCTGGAAGCTGAAGAAGCTCTTGAGGAAAGTGTGCAGGGTGATGGGCTCGTTGCAGGGGTATATTGTGTTCGTCGCGGTATTGAGGCAGCCGTGGCCCTTACCTCCCCAGATGGTGGTGCGCTCGAATCCGAATTCGAGGTTGCGGGTTGGTTTGAAGCTGACCTTCTCCATGTGGACCCAGGGGGCGTTGGGATAGGTGTGTCCTTTGAGGCTGCCTACGAAAAACTCATACCGGAAAGGGCCGGTGAGGCGCGAGAGGAGGGGGACGCGGAGCGGCTCGACGCGGTTGATCTCGAAGGTGTAGGGGGCCTCGGCGTTGGTGCTCCAGGACATGGAACCACCGAGCGCGGGGCTGAGCCATTGGTCATTTTTGCCGAAGGAGATTTCATGGCCGAGCAGATGATAGGAGATGCTGGCTTCGATAATGCGAAAGTCGTTGGCGCTTGAGATCGGGCCGAGCGGAATGGTGTCCTGATCTGGCTGGCTCGCGAACGGAATGTCATCGATAGTCTGCGAGAGATACATCGCCATGGGCAGCGAGTAACCGGCGGCGGACGGGGCGTGCTGGTATTCGCCGCGGAAATAGAAGGACAAGCGTCCAGCCTCCGCGCGCGCGCTGAACCCCGAGTAGTTGTTGATTCCGGCCTGATAAGGGCGACCATAGTCATTTGCGATGGTCTGGCCGAGGTGGTAGCTATCGTTGAGGGGAGTGTCGGTGATGCCGCGCAGGTTGGTGTAGACGCTTTCGAGTGCGATGTGGGCGGCGTGCGGACCGGAGGGACCCTGATCCTCGGCCTGGAACTCATCCATAAGCGCGAGGTAAATGCCGCGCGCTTCCGTGTCGTCGGGATTCGCGTCGATCTTGTCCGCAGTGGCCTGGAGCATGTGAATAATGCTCATGCGGGTCCAAGGGCGCATGCCCATAAAGGCTGAGTCGAGATAGCCGAGGCTGTGCAGGCGATCCAGCGCAGGGTAGACCCAGCTATCCATGGGGACGTAACTGGAGCCGAGCGCACTGCTGTAGACGATAGGGGCAGCAGGTCGATAGGTGGATTGGCTGCCGGACTGCGCAGATGCTGCTGGAAGGATGGAACCCAGCATTATCAGGAGAAGGACGGAGGGAACAGTTCTCACTTACGCCTCATGAAAAATTAACTTCGATACCGGAAAACAGAACCCCGGACTGGCTTATTGCAAGGTCGCTCGCTTCAGGCTACAGCATTTCTTTGACAGGTGCACACCCGAACGGGATCAGAAACCAGAGACCCGGGATCAGGGAGTTAGTGAGGTCATAGCCTCGTCGATTGCAGGGAAGAATTTCAGTTCAAGCTGGCGCTTCCAGACTGGCCGAAATATTTTTCTGCTGGTGAGATATTGCTCGAGCCTGAGGAGCGGGTCGGATGCTTCATCTCCCGGCCAGGGGGCGAATTCGATGATGGTGGGGCCGCCGCCGTCTCGGGCGCGGGAGACGGATTCATACACAACGCGGTACGCGGCTACGGTATCGGAAGCGTCCACGCGAATGACTGGGATGCCCTGGGCAAGCTCAGCGAGAGATGTTTTGCCTGCTTCGAAAATATAGAGAATGGGGAGGGACTGCTTCGCGGCCGGCGTGAAGACTTCTCGCATGAGCGCGGGCCGCGGAGCCGCGGCAAATACGGCGGTGATGTTGCCTCGCTTTTTATGCTTGTGGGCGAGGGCATCCTGGTTGGCAGCGGTCAATTGCTCGCGCGCGCCGCGGGGCATGCAGGGGCAGATAAGGGAACTCGCGTGGAGATAGGTTGCCAGGATGCCGCGCGGACTGGGAATTACGCTGTCCCCGCGGCGGAAGCATGCTGCAACGGCGGCGGACGATGCTTTGCGGCCGCTCCATGAGTCGCAGATGGACGCGGACTGGAGGCGCTGGTCGAGCAGTTCACATTTCAGGAGATTGGCGTAAAGCTGCCGGAATTTTTCGTCGCTGATGAGGGAAAAGCCCTTTTTGCCTGCGACACTGGGAGAGTTTGTCGAATTGTTTCCTG
>JBOGMA010000229.1:0-12964 GCA_050746465.1 Acidobacteriaceae bacterium | reverse complement strand
CGTATACCGTGAAGTGTGGAGAACCTGTCACCATCCTGCCCGAGTAAATTAAGGCGGCAATACTTCGCTGAACGATCGGTAGCAAGTGGATTCTTAAGACGACGATCGCGCAAAACAAAGGGCTTCTCGTGCAAACGGGCTGAAAGGCAAAAGGCGGAGGGAAGGCGCTGGCGCAATTCATTCCGCGCGCAGCGCCTCCACCGGATTTACATGTGCGGCGCGGCGGGCTGGCAAATAGGCAGCGGCGGCTCCGGCGATGAGAAGGACCACCGCGACGGCGGCGAGCGTCCAGATATCGTGCGCCTTCACTCCGTAGAGATAGCTGCGGATGAAGCGTGAGGTGACGAAAGCCAGCGCGAGTCCCAAGGCGACTCCGGCGAGGACGAGCACGCCCGCTTGGCGGAGGATGAGCCAGATGACGTCTCCGCGCTGCGCGCCCAGGGCAAAGCGCACGCCCATTTCGCGGGTGCGCTGGCTGACCACATAGGCGAGCAGACCGTAGAGCCCGGCAATGCAGAGCAACAGGGCCGCTGCGGCGAAGCTCTCCAGCAGATGCGCGGCAAGGCGCTGGCTTCCATAGGAGTCTTCCACGATCTGGTCCATGGTGGTGATGTTGGCTCCGGCCAACGCCGGATCGGCCTGTTTCAGCGCGGCGCGCAATTCAGGGACAACCTGCGCCAGCGGTTGCTGCGTGCGCACGGCGAGATCCATGGCAACGCCTTCGAGATCGATATAGAAGCCATTCGTCGGAGTCATTTGCGACAGGCTCAACTCAATTTCCGGCGCAGGGGCCTGATCCACGCTGCGCTGGCGAAAGTCGTCGAGAATGCCGATGATGGTTGTACCTTCGCCAGCCTTTCCGCGTTCGTTACCCATCAATTTTTTTCCCAGAACCTTCGTTAAATCCTGCTGGTGCGGCGCGAAGGCATGAGCAAAGGCCCGGTTGACAACAGCGACCGATGGACTCGCAGCCGTATCGCCCGAATTGAAGTAACGGCCCGCCAGCATTTGAAAGCCAAAGACGCGCTGTAGACTGGGGCTGACAGCCTTGAAGTATGAAGCCACTGGTTTTAGATTTCCGCTTCGATATAAGGTGATCTGCATGATGAACGTCTTGTCGAGCGGCACGTTCGTCATCAACCCAGCCGAATCTACTCCAGGCAAACTCTTCACGCGTTCCAGCAGCGGCTGATAAATATCGGCGCTTGCGTTGATTTTTGAGAAGCGATAGGTCGGAATGTCGAGATTGGCCACGATGATGTGGTCGGTGCGAAAGCCGAGCGGCACATGCCGCAGCGCGTACAAAGTTCGCATCATCAGGCCGCAGCCGGCGAGCAGCGTAAGGGACATGGCGATTTCCGAAATGACCAATCCGCCGCGCAAGCGATGATGGCGGCGGCTGGATCCGCTTTGTTGGCCGCCTTGCTTCAGTGCGGGTTCAATAGGCGAATGCGCGGCCAGCCATGCCGGCCACGCGGCGGCAAGAACAGCGGAAAGCAGCGTAAGCGCGACAAGGGAGCCCAGTATCGGCAGGTTCAGCGTTGCAGAAACATCAAGGGGCAGAATGCTCTTAAATGTGTGTCGAAAACCAATGATGAGGCCGACAGCAATCCCAGACCCAAGCAGGGCAGCAAGTCCGCTGAGCATGCAGCTTTCGATAACCAACTGCTGTGTGAGTCGCCAGCGGCTTGCTCCTAACGCGCCGCGCATTGCCATTTCGCGCTGCCGAGCAATGGCGCGGGCCAGCAGCAAATTGGTGGCGTTCACGCACGCAATGAGCCACAGTAGCAGTGCGGCCGCGAGCAAAGCATAAAGTGCACGACGAGTGGATTCCTGGACGAGGTTGCTGGCATAAGGAGTGACCCGCAGATGCAAGGCAATGTCGCGTTCGCGAGTTTTTGTGTAATTGTTCGCGATCTGCTGCTGCAACGTATTGAGTTCGGCTAGAGCGGTAGCCGGAGTGAGTCCGGCTCGCAGGCGCGCAAATACATTGTAGTAGGGAGTGAGTTCGTTACGGCTTTGGTCTTTTGCACCGAGTACGACAGGCGACCAGACTTGCAAGAGGTGCGTGTGGTATGGAAACCGAAATCCCGGCGGCATGACTCCGGTTACGGTGTAAGGCCTTCCGTTCATCTGGACCGTCTCTTCGATGATTTTTGGGTCTGCTCCGAAGACGGTGCGCCAGGTCGCGTCGCTAAGAACGATGGTGTTGGAGTTTGAAGACGACGCGAAGGAGTCCGGCGAATTGGGCAGTCCAGAGCCGAGACGAGGAGCAACGCCAAGGGTCTGGAAAAAGTTCGAACTTACGGTTCGCCAGTCGACAAGGTTCGACGAGCTACGCTTTCCGATGAAAGTATGTCCATAGCCGTTACTGAAGAAGGCGATGTTCTGAAAACTGCGCGCGTGTTCGCGCCAGGCGGCGATGTCGAGATAAGTAGCACCCCACCCGTAGTTGGGAGCGGTGGCTCCCTCGGTAATAGTGACGATCTGTGAAGGACGAGGAAAGGGCAGCGGCTGCAACAACACACGGTCCACGACAGTGAACATGGTCGCGGCGGCGGCGATGCCGAGGGCAAGGGTTCCGATAACGGCGGCGGCGAAGCCCGGCGATTTGCGCATTTGGCGCAAGGCGTAGCGGGCGTCCTGCAGGAGCCGTTCGAGCCAAACCCATCCCCATGATTCCCGAGTGATGTCCTTCACCAAGGCGATGTTGCCGAACTCGCGGCGGGCGTCCCGCTGGGCGGCTTCGGTATCGGCTCCCTGCGCATGCTTATCAGCGGCGGCAAGCGCGAGATGCGCAGCGATCTCGTCGTCGAGATCAGACTTGCGCCGTTCAGGGCGGAGAAGCTTGGGCAGGCGCATAACCTCAACCTTCCGTTTGTGGGTTGAGAATCCCCGCGATGGCCGAGACCATCGTCTCCCATTTGCCGCGGCTTTCAGCGAGTTGCTTGCGGCCCTCGGCGGTGAGCTTGTAGAACTTGGCGCGCTGGTTCTGGTCGGTGGTGCTCCACTCGCTCGTGATCCAGTTCTGGCGCTCCATGCGGTGCAGCGCGGGATAGAGGGAGCCGGTTTCCACCTGAAGAACTTCTCCCGAGTGGGCGCGGATGGCCTGGCTGATGGCGTAGCCGTGCTGCGGGCCTCGGCGGAGCGTCTGGAGAACCAAAAGGTCCAGTGTGCCCTGAAGAAGCTCGATTTTATTGCGGTAGTTTTCGCGGGGTGGCATGATGCAGACAATCTACATCCTTGGGAGTAGATTGTCTACATGGCGAGAGCCATTTGGGAGGCCGGGATCGTTCTCTGCTACCGGCTGTTGATTGCGCTGACGATGTCCGCATTCTCGTTGGCCGAGGGGTTGACGCCGAAGGCCCAGACGTCCGAGTTCATCTGCTTTGGCGAAAGCACCTCGACCAGCGCATATTGGCCAATCAGCAACGGAGTCTTGGGCGTGACCTTCATCCAGTATCCGCCGGGCAGAACCTGCTTCTCCGTCTCGACCATCGTGGCGGGAGGCGCGCCGCCTGCCACGATCGCGTCCAGCTCCCCCGCCGTCGCAGTGCGTTCATTCTTCCCTACCGTTAGCCCGATGATCACGTACCGGCTGTTTGGCGAGCTGTGGGCGCGCTTGTCGTCCGGAACTGAGGTAGTCCCATGCGTATCCACGGTGAAGGGCTTGCTTAGCGAGGCCGGCTCCACCGCGCCCTTCGGCGGCTTTGGTGGGTCAAGGCTCACATAAAAGACCGGCTGGTTGACGTGCAGTTCCACCTTGGCTGCGAAGCCGTCGATCCGGACCAGCTGTTGCGACCCGCGCTTCGACCCAGCCTCGTACCGCAGGACGCTGTGCTGGTAGGCGCGGTTCAGGTCTCCGTTGGCCTGGGTCATGTGGACCAGCTCGGGCTGGCCGTAGAACGTATCCAGCACCCAGACCCCGCTCTCGTTGGGCAGGCGCAGTCCCGGCTGTACGAAGGGCATCCGCTGCAACTCGGCCTGCCGGGCCGCGCGCTCCTCGGCGTCAATTTTCGCCGCTTCCACCTGCCCCGGATCATCGGGATTCGTTACCTTGATCGGCCCATTGTGCTCCGGCCCATGGTCCAGCTTCCACTTGGCTGTGGCTACCCAGTTGACCTGGCCTTTTGGAACCTCTTCCCAGTCCTCCCGCTCGGCACTGAAGAACCGGACCCTGTTGCCGATGACCTGGTATTTGGTGATGATCTGGTAGCTGCCGTCTTTCATGATCAGCCGCTGCCCTGCCGCCTGCGCCCGTACCACGGGCACCAGAGCGACGAGCAAAGCCAGCACGGCCACCACTCCAAGCAATCGCCTCCCAAATAAACGTCCCATGGAACCTCTCACAACCTATATAGACGCCGAAGCTATAGACGCCGAAGCCGACTCCGCGTTTTCCGCCGCAGCCAGCCTTGTCTTATCGTATGATGAACCGTGATTCGCAGCCGTTCTCCATTTATGCTAGCCGCCAAGACTATTGTGACAGCCGGACTCGTGGCCGGAGCCCTCGACCTTGCCGTAGCCATTACGTTCTTCTCGATCAAAGGAGCGCCGCTCGAGGCTGTCCCGCATGCGATCGCCAGCGGGTGGCTTGGCGCGCACGCCCTTCATGCAGGCATATCGGTTGCCCTTCTCGGTGTTGGGCTGCATTTCCTGATTGCGCTGGTAGTGGCAGCCGTTTACTACCTGCTGAGCCGGACCATCCGGCTCCTGAATCATCAGCCGATACTCGGCGGTACGGTTTATGGCCTGGCGGTGTTTCTCTTCATGAAGGACCTGGTGGTTCCGCTCTCCGCAGAACCGCGGTCGCGGCCTTCCGCCGCCTGGCTGGTCATCGATCTGCTCTCGCATGTGCTGTTTGTGGGAATCACAATTGCGCTGATCACGCGCCGCATCGCCCAGCGCGCCGGAACTTTGAAACCGGATCGAGTGGGTCCGGTGATGCTGTAGGCGCCGGGGTTAGCGGCGGGGCAGCGCTTCGGCGTGCATCCGCTCCTCGGAGCCGACCTCAAGCGCTTTGGCACGGATGGATGCGAACAGCACCAGGATGTTGCTGAACAAGATAAGCGCGAAGGTGAGAGCTGGAAGAAATTCGAGCTCCCTGGGCATGGCTTCCATCGCCTCCAAGGCGAGAACGGCCGTAATTAAACCGCGCGGGATTAGTACCGAGGCGAGCTCGCGTGCCCGCGCGGAGACGCCGCGCCATACAATGCGGCTTCCGGATACGGCAACGAAGCGCGCGATAAGGATGACGCAGAGGATGCCCAAACTGGGCAGAAGCTGGATCTGCAGGCCCTTGAACTCGATCATGGCCCCGAGCAGGACGAAGAAAAAGCTCCTTACTAGAAAGGCCAGTTCCGAGTGGAAAGAGTGAATCTGATTGCCCTGGTCGGTGGCAAGAATTTCGAAGCCGAAGTCCTGCAGGAAACTTTGTGGGTCAAGCAAGCTGGCCAGCGTTGCGCCAAAGACCATCACGGCGAACAGTTCGCTTCCGCCGACCGCCGCCGTTCCTGAGTAGACGATCAGCACCGCCGCGAAAGTCAGCACCTGCCAGAATTGCTTGTTGGAAATATGCGGGAGCAGTCGGGCCCATAGGAATCCCGCCACCACGGCAATGACAAACCCGAGCAGAAACCGGAAGACGAAGGAGGCGATCATGCCGCCAAAAATGGCACCGCCGCTGGTAGCGATGGACGCACCTCCTCCAACCAACCCCAGCAGCACGCCAACCACGAGAGCACCCAAACCGTCGCCGAATGATGCCTCAATGACGAGTGTGGTTTTGAGGTCCTTGCGGAGATCGAGCTGATCCAGAATGGGCAGCACAATGGAGCCGCTCATGCAGGCCAGCGCGGCGGAGACCAGCAGCGCCGGCATTCTGGGAATTTTCAGCACATGGGAGCAAAACAGATCCAGCCCGATCATGGTGAGGCCATAGCTGAGGATGGCAAGCACCATTCCGGGAATAAATTGCCGCCAGGCGCGGCGCAGATCCAACTCAAGCCCGGCGGCAAAGAGGATGAGGATAAGCGCCAGCGTGCCGACTCCGCGGATCACCTGCGGAAAGCGGTCCGCCTCAATGACATGCAGGATGGGCCCAAGAATGATGCCGCTCCCCAGCAGCACGATGACGTCGGGCACGCGGGTCCGCCGCGACAGCCGGTTCGCGACGTAGGCGAGAACCAGTAAGCCTCCAAGCAGTCCAAAGAAATTCGCGAGAGTCAAAGTCACAGGGATATAACCATACGGGCAAAAAACAACAACTCCCCGGCTTCGCTTATGCGAGTCGAAGAGGGAGCATAAGGCTGACTATAAGGCATTCCGAGGCCTGGGTACACCCGTCCATCAATGATGATGCGCGTGCGAGCCGACATCTTCGACCGGCATCACGCAGCCGTGCGCGACGGGACACGCAGCATGCTCAAACTGGATGGTGGTGTGGCGAATGTGAAAGCTACGCAGCAGCAAGTCGTTGATTTCCTCGAGAATTCGCGCGCTCTCGGACGGAGGGATGTCGGCGATGGTTACGTGGCTCGCCAGCGCGTGCGTCTGTGCTCCGAGGCTCCATACATGCAAGTCGTGGACGTCTTCCACCCCTTGAATCGATTCGAGCCTGGTCCGAATCTCGTGCAGAGACAGCCCCCGCGGGCTTCCTTCGAGCAGGATATTCAGCGTCTCCCGCACGATCGCAATGGACGACCAGAGGATCATGGCGGCGATGATGAGCGACAGAACGGGGTCAATCCAGGTGCTGCCGGTGAAGTAGATGACAGCGCCGCCGGCGATCACCGCGGCGGTCGAAAGCGTATCCCCCAGCATGTGAAGGAACACGCTGCGAATGTTGAGGTCCTGGCTTGCCCGCCAAAGCATTGCGGCGATGATGCCGTTCATCACCACGCCCACGGCCGCAACGGCCATCATGGTGCCGGGATGGGAGCGGACCGGCCGCAGAAGGCGCTCAACCGCCGTAAATGCGATCCATCCGCTGATGACGACCAGAGTGACGGCATTCAGAAAGGCGGCCAGCACCCCCGCACGCTGATACCCAAAGGTCTTCTGCTCCGTTGCGGGAAGCCCTTGAAAATGAACGGCCACGAACGACAGCAGAAGAGCCAGCGCGTCTGAGGCGTTGTGTCCTGCTTCTGAAACCAGGGCCAGAGAGTGCGCGCGCAAGCCCGCCACCAGAGTAACGAGGACATAAGCCAGAGTGGCTGCCATGGAAAGCCGCAGCACGCGCCGCATTTTGGCGGTTGAAGGTGCGTGTAAATGCATAAAAATCAGTTAAAGTCGGTTGCCCTCTCACGCATCAATGCTGGACCGATGGCGAGGCGGTGCGCGGCGTGCGCGGCAAAGGGCGGATCGGAACAGAGTTGGCCGTGTCCCTCAGTCCGCTCCAGTTTTCCGCCACGACGATGCTGTTGGACGGGCAGCGCGGATCGTATCTCACCGAGCATGGAAACGAAAGCCGGCAATCATAAATGTTCACATACTCCTTGAGCTGGGTTACGTCCTGGGAACATTCGTACGCTACGCCCGCAACCTCGTACTTATAGAGAATCAGATGCATTCCGTCGGCGCTGCCGCTTTCACCCACCCCGACATCGGAAATATCCAGGATGGTTCCGTCCACGATGCGCCCGGATTTCACAAGGTACTGGCGGCGCTGGCGTTCCAATTCCTCTTCGGTTGGGCGCTTGCGCATCGCGGCCCAAAGAATCGCTCCGCCGACACATAAACCGGCGGCGGCGAGCCCGCCAAACACCTGGGGATCACGCAATGAAAGAGCACTCATAAATCCTGGCTTCTGGGGGTTTTTTGTTGAATGGATGAAGGATACGCCATTGGGATTCGTTTTGGACAACTATCTGATTTATTTTGCTTCCGGGCTGTCAAAATTTTCCCACAAAGGACCTTGTTGTGGCGTATGCTGTTCTGCAATTCCCGGCCCGCTCAAAAATGTTCACTCCGGAAAAAACCCACTATAGGAGAACTCATTATGCTATGCCCTTCCTGCCGCCAGGAATCCTCCGGATCGTTTTGCAATTTTTGCGGTGCGACGTTAGCCGCCGCTCCCGCCGGGGCCGGCGCAACTGCGATCCCATCCACCTCAGCCGGCGCCGGATTGTCGCCCAATGCCGCCGCTGCCATCAGCTATCTCACCATAATTCCGTCGATTATCTTCCTGGTGTTGGATCCCTATAAGGACATGAAGCTGGTGAAGTTCCACTCCATCCAGAACATCGCGCTGACGGTCGCCATGGTCGCGATCTTCATCGCCCTGGGCATCCTCAGCGCCATCGTCGGGACGGTTGTACCCATCATTGGAGGGCTCATTTTCCTGTTTTTGGATTTTGCGGTCGGAGTCGCGTTCTTCGTTGCCTGGCTGCTTGCGATCATCAAGGCGAGCAAGGGTGAATATTTCAAACTGCCCTTCATCGGCGCATTTTCCGCGAAACAGGCGGGCGTTTAGCCGGAACACAGTCCGCAGCGGGGAGGAGCGGGGCGCCGCGATATACTGAAAACAGACATGTCGAAGCGCAAGGCTCCTTCTGACGCCGTTTCCGGCGACCGTTTCCTCCTCAATTCTCAGTCCTCAGCCCGATCCCCGCGTATCCGGTCAACCACAGTAGTGTGCGTGCGCCGTAACGACAGCGTCGTGATGGCGGCCGACGGCCAGGTCACCATGGGCGAGGCGGTCTTCAAGCACACGGCGCGCAAAATCCGCCGCCTTTACCAGGACAAGATTCTTGCTGGGTTCGCCGGCTCCACCGCCGACGCTTTCTCCCTGTTCAGCCGCTTTGAAGGCAAACTGGAGCAGTATGCGGGCAACATTGGCCGTGCAGCAGTGGAGTTGGCCAAGGACTGGCGCACCGACAAGATGCTGCGCAATCTCGAAGCTCTGCTCATCGTCGCGGACCCGCACCAGACGTTTCTGCTGAGCGGCTCGGGCGACGTGATCGAGCCGGATGAGGGCATTGCCGCCATCGGCAGCGGCGGCTCGTATGCTCTGGCGGCCGCGCGCGCCCTGCTGCAGAACACCGACCTGCCGGCGCGCGATATCGCCGAGAAGTCGCTGCGCATCGCCGGACAAATCTGCATCTACACCAACGACCAGATCACCATCGAAGAGCTGCACGCCGAGAAGCCCTGACAGCGCAGCCGCACGCCAGCCCGAAGGAGGCAGGCAGACCATGGCAATTTATTTACCCGGAACCGCGGAAGACCAGGAACTCTCGCTCGATCAACTCACCCCGCGGGAAATCGTAGCCGAACTGGACAAGTACGTCGTGGGCCAGAACGCCGCCAAGCGCGCCGTGGCCATTGCGCTGCGTAACCGCATGAGGCGCCAGAAGCTTACCTCAGACCTCGCCGATGAGATCATGCCCAAAAACATCATCATGATCGGGCCCACCGGCGTGGGAAAGACGGAGATCGCGCGGCGACTGGCCAAGCTCACCGGCTCGCCATTCCTCAAGGTCGAAGCTTCCAAGTTCACCGAAGTTGGCTATGTGGGCCGCGACGTCGAGTCCATGATCCGCGACCTGGTTGAGATAGCCATCGACATGGTACGCGAGGAAAAGCTGGAAGAGGTGGAAGACAAGGCCGAATTGAATGCCGAAGACCGCATCCTTGACCTGCTTCTGCCCCCGCCGACGCCAGCCCCGGCAGCTTCGCCCAACCCTCCCGCAGCCGGATTTTCCGGCCCGCAGGTCATTGAGGGCAACACGCTCGCATTTCCGCCTGCCGCGGCCAATGATTCGCACCAGCGCACCCGCGAGAAGCTGCGCCAACAGTTCCGCGAAGGCAAGCTGGACGAGCGTATCGTCGAAATCGACGTGCGGGAACGCAATTCGCCGTCGTTTGAAGTCATCTCCAACCAGGGCGTAGAGGAGATGGACATCAACCTCAAGGACGTTCTGCCGAACATCTTTGGACAGCGCACGAAGAAGCGCAAGATGAAGGTCTCGGAGGCATTCGAGTACCTCATCCAGGAAGAAGAAGGCCGGCTGATCGATATGGATCAGGTAACGCGTACGGCGGTCGAGCGTGTGGAGAACTCGGGCATCGTATTCCTCGACGAGATCGACAAAATCGCCGGGCGCGAAGGGGGGCATGGGCCCGATGTTTCGCGGGAAGGCGTACAGCGGGACATTTTGCCCATCGTGGAAGGGACCACCGTCAACACGCGCTACGGCATGGTTCGTACGGACTTCATCCTTTTCATCGCCGCCGGGGCGTTCCATGTATCCAAGCCCAGCGACCTGATTCCGGAGCTGCAAGGGCGCTTTCCGATTCGCGTGGAATTGAAGTCGCTTACGGTCGAGGACTTCGTGCGCATCCTCACCGAGCCCAAGTCATCACTGACGCGGCAGTACATTGCCCTGCTGGACACGGAAGGGCTGAAGCTGGAGTTCACCCATGAGGCTCTGCAGGAGATGGCGCAGTTCGCCTTCCGCGTGAACGAGACAACGGAAAATATCGGCGCACGCCGCCTGCACACCATCATGGAGCGGGTGCTGGACGAGATCAGCTTCCTTGCGCCGGACCTGACCAAATCGTGGCCGAAGAATGAGGAAGGCGGATTGCAGATTGCGGCCTCCACCGACTTCGGAGCGACTATCCCCCTGCCCATCACTGAGCGCGAAACGCCGGCGGGCAAGGAGAAGGTTGCGGTCATCGACCCTGAGTACGTGCGGCAGATGGTTGCGACCATTGTGAAGGACCACGACCTGTCGCGCTACATTCTGTGACGTACCGCGATGCTCTAGCCCTCGGTGCTGCTCGTCTCGCCGCGATCTCTTCGGGGCGGCGCGACGCGGAGTCGCTTCTGCTGCGTGCCGCTGGCTGCGAACGCGCCTTTCTGCTGACGCATCCCGATGCGGGACTTACGCGGGAGCAGCAGGCGACCTACGAACAATGGCTTGACCGCCGCGCGAAGCACGAGCCGGTCCAGTATCTTCTGGGCGAGCAGGAGTTCTACGGGCTCACGCTTCGGGTCACGCCCGATGTGCTGATTCCCCGCCCTGAAACCGAGCATCTGGTAGAGGCTGCGCTTAGCCGCCTGTCGCACAAGGTGGTGGTGGGCATTGCCGATGTAGGCACGGGCAGCGGAGCGATTGCCATCGCCCTCGCCCGCTCACTTCCGCTGGCAGAGGTCACTGCACTGGAACTGTCGCGGGCTGCTCTGGGGGTGGCGCGGCAGAACGCTGAGCGGCATGGCGTGGTTGATCGCATTCGGTTACTCCAATCCGACCTTCTGACGGCGATTCAAAGAGAAACTTTCGACGCCATCGTCTCGAACCCTCCATATATTGCGGAGGGCGAGGTTTTGGAGGAGCAGGTGCGCGGTTACGAACCGCCGGACGCGCTCTTTGCCGGACCTGCCGGGCTGGACATCTATCGTCGACTGATCCCGAGCGCATGGGAGGCTCTGAAGCCTGGAGGCTGGTTGCTGATGGAGTTTGGGCACGGCCAACGGGAAGCGGTAGCAGGGCTGCTGATGGGATGGAGCGAGGTAGAGTTTCTCCCCGACCTTCAAGGCATTCCGAGAGTGGTCTGCGCGCGGCGGCCGGGCTCAGGGACAGAAAAATCTTTCCCAAAGTCTTCCGGGCCGAAGTAGAAAAGCACGAGCAGACTGATGATCACGGCTGACTCGAATGCGGTAAGCGCCCAGGAATAGCCGAGCACCTGCTTGAGCTTCAACTCGACCATGGTGGCAGGCGAGGCGATGAGAAATCCCAACTGGTAGACGAAGCCGGGAAAGAGACCGCGCACAGATGGCGGCGAAAGCTCGACGATGTGGGCGGGGATGACTCCCCATGCTCCCTGCACGCCGGCCTGCATGGCACAGGAGCCGAGCACGAGGGCCAGAACGGTAGTTCCGAAGGCCCAGGCGGGGATGGATGCAAGCGCAGCGAAGAGCGCGATGATGATAGAGAATCGGCGGCCGATGCGCTGGGAGAGGAAGCCGAAGAAGAGCGATCCGGCGATGGCGGCGATGTTGTAGAAGACGGGGATGCCGTAGAGGATGTCCATTCCGGCGATTTTGCGGCTGGCGATGTGGGGGAGGGACTTGAGAAAGTCGGGGTAGAGGTCCTGGGTGCCGTGCGAGAGGCAGAGCATAACGGCCATGAGCACGAGCAGGTAGATGAAGATGCGTCCATGCTTGAAGATTGAGCCGAAGATGAATTTGAGCGAGGCGGCGCGCTGGGTTTGCCAGGCTTCGGACTCGGGGGCAAGCCAGGTGAGGATAGCGATGAGGATGGCGACGGGCGCTCCGACGAAGAAGGCCGAGCGCCAGCCGAGATGGATGGTGATGGACTGCATGGCGAGGGCGGCGACGAGGTATCCGACGGGATAGCCGGCCTGAAGCAGCCCGCTGAGGATGCCGCGCAGGCGGGGCGGCGCGGTTTCCATGGCATAGGATGCGCCGATGCCCCAGTAGCCCCCCATGCCGAGTCCGTAAAGGCCGCGCATGATGGCGAACATTGTGAAACTGGTGGAGAGGCCGCTGAGGATGGTCATCGAAGAGAAGTAGAGGACGCAGATGACGAGCGGCCACTTGCGACCAAAGCGGTCGGCGAGCGATCCAAAGATAAGCGCGCCGACGGGGCGCATGGCGAGTGTGAGGGTGAGGGTGTAAACAATGTCGGCTTTGGTGACGCGGAAGTGCGCGGCAAGCACGTCAAAGAGAAAGACGACGATGAAGAAGTCGAAAGCGTCGAGCACCCAGCCGAGAATGCCGGAGGTCACGGCAAGCGGCCACCCGCGCGATTGCGGGGCGGAGGAGGTGGTCGGGGTGAAAGGCAAGATCGCTCCTTCTGAGTAACTATATACAGGGAGGGGCTAAGAAGCGGGTGGCGGTGATCTTTCTATGAGGAGTTTATGTTGACGAATCAGAGTTCGCCTGTTTTGGATCAGCTTGCAGATGCGGGGTTGTTTCGCCAGCAGTGCTTTGTTG
>JBOGMA010000228.1:0-10200 GCA_050746465.1 Acidobacteriaceae bacterium | reverse complement strand
GTATGGGATGTTCCTCAACCGGCCTGGAGCCCGGACAGCTATTTCTTCAAAGCTCTTCCGAGTTTCTGTTCCACCCGGCTAACGGCTCCGGCAATCTCACCGGTCCTGTCATCGTAATCGTCGATTCGTATCATCGTCAGGACACGCTCTGTGTTTCTCCGGGCCTCGAAATGGCACTCCCGGGCCAGTTTCATCAGTTCATCCCACGGGCCTTCCACCAGAGTGCCAAACGCGGTCATCTGATAATCGAGGCCGCTTTTCTCGATTATGTTCGCCAACCCCGCAATTGCGCCGCTGATTGAGTAATCGGGACCGCGCGGAATAATCGTGAGTTCCATCACCATGTCACACCTCACGCTCAATATCCGGCGAACTCTTCAATTCTGATGTCGTCGTCATCAACGCCAGTCGCGTTCAGCACTTTGTGGAGCCTGTTCACCATCGCCGCCGGCCCAGCGATGTAATAGATTGCGTTGTTCACAACTTTTGGATATTTCGATAGCAGATCGCCTGGATATGATTTTAGCTGGGAAAACCTTGCTTCTTTAGTAAGCCAATAATTTATCGACCGCATTGGCCAGGTCATTCAGGGAAGGAAGAACCGCATCCTCCAGTACAGTGGCCGAAGGAACAAAGCTGTCTTTCGCGGCGACCCGAACGACAGGGGCATCGAGATCATAGAAGCAATTCTCGGCAATACGAGCGGACACCTCAGCACCAAAGCCCGCAGTGAGCGTGTCCTCGTGAAGAACAATGGCTCGGCTCGTCTTCTTCACGCTTGCATAGATGAGTCCTTCGTCGAGTGGGGCAATGGATCGGAGATCAAGGACCTCGAGCGACTGCCCATCCGCTTCTTTCCTCTTCGCAATCTCCAAAGCCTGATAGACGCTGGCACCCCACGTAATGATGGTCGCATCCGTGCCTTCCCGGCGAATTCTGCCGCGTCCAAACGGAAGCAGATACTCACTGTTTGGTTCTTGGCTCCTTGATTCCATTCGGCGGTAGAGCCCTTTGTGCTCGAGGAAGATGACCGGGTCCTCGGAACGAGCTGCGGATTTGATGAGTCCTTTCGCGTCTTCCGCGCAACTCGGGAAAACCACGCGCCACCCTGGAATATGCGCCAGTAAGCCCTCGACGCAGGTGGAATGCCATGGTCCGCCTTTGATGTGGCCTCCTACAGGAATGCGAATGACCACTGGACAGGTCCATGCGCCCTGGCTCCGCCACCGCACGGTGGACACTTCGTCGCGAATCTGCATAAAGCCGGGCCACATGTAGTCGGCGAACTGGATTTCGACAATGGGCTTATAACCGCCGATCGCCATGCCGCCCGCGACGCCCACAATGCTTGCTTCGGCAAGAGGGCTGTTGCTTACCCGATCCGGGAAAGCGGTGCTCAATCCGCGGGTGACGCCGAATACGCCGCCCTTGGGGTCGGCAATGTCCTCACCCCACATGACGATCTTGGAGTTCCGTTCCAATTCCTCGCGAAGCCCATGATTGATCGCCTCAATCATGCTGACTGTTTCTTGTGAGATGTACTCGGGAGCGGGGGGCTCGACTTCGGGCTCCTGTGCGGCGACGTAAATATGCGCCATCAAGTCCTCCCTATCGGGAGGTGGCACCTTCTCGGCTTCCTCGGCGGCGCGGTTGACCTCTGCCTGTGCTTCCTCTCGCATTTGCCGCATTTGCTCCTGAGTGAGGATGCGATGCCGCTCCAGATAGCGCTCCGTCTGGTGGATCGGGTCACGGTCGACCATTTCGTTTAGCTCTTCCTGACTGCGGTACTTCTTCTGATCATCGGAAGAGGAGTGGGAGTCGATGCGGATTACCTGGCCTTCAATGAGCGCTGGCCCACCTCCATTTCGCATCCGCTCGATCACCGGTGGAAGCATCTCGTACATGGGTTCGAACCAGGTGCCGTCAATGGCGTAGCTGGGCATCCCGAACCCTTGTGCAATGCGGTGAATTTCTGAACTGGTTTGCGTGGCTTGAGGGACACTGATCGCATATCCGTTGTTCTGCACGACGAATAGAACTGGAAGGCGCTCGCGACTAGCCCAGTTCAGCGCCTCAAAGAATTCTCCCTCGCTGGTTGCACCCTCTCCAGACGACACGTAGACGATCTCATCCCCGCCGTTCTGCTTCACGGCACGCGCCATGCCCACCGCAGGCAGATATTGCGTTCCTGTGGCTGCTGTTTGCGAGACGAGGTGCAACTCCCGGGAGGACCAGTGTTCCGGCATATTGCGTCCGTTTGAGTTCGGATCGCCCTTTCGGCTCAACATGCCGAGAAAAATGTCCTTCAACGGCATTCCCAGCCCAATGGGAATACCCTTCTCGCGATAATAGGTGAAAAACCAGTCGTGGCTCGGCTTCAATAGCAGTGTCATCCCGATCTGGAGCTTCTCATGGCCGCGCGCCGACGCGTGGAAAGTCACTTTCCCCTGTCGGTCGTACACCGTCAATCTCTGCTCGGTGTACGCCACTACAAGCATCTTGCGGTAAAGCTCGATTGTCACGCTATCAGGGACAATCCCACCACGTTCCGCTTCCCGTTTTAAATCTACGCTGGCCATTTGGGTCGCCTGACAATCGCGAGGAAAAACACCGTCTTCATTTACCTTAGATTCTAATTATTCAGCCGGGTTTCGCCTAAGTGACCTATGTCACTATCGCACAAGGTGTAGTCGCTAGCATGGAAATCAAAGTTAGGAGAATCCTCACCTTGGCGCCATACGCAGCCAGGGCATTAGTCGTCCACATGGATCGATCCCACTATTTTCGCCGGAGAGATGAAGCAGCTTCAAGACATTTGGAAAACCCTACGACCGCGATGGCTTCCAATCAAAATCTGTACCAGCCGGTGCGCGATTAATTCGTGCAACGTAAGGAGTTCTTTGTTCGCTTCAAATATTTCCTGTGCGTTTTTGGAAGAGACTGTCCCCGCACCAGCCTTCAATGCCTCAGTCGCATCGTGGATGACTGGATCGGCTAGCGCCTCACCCGCCATCTCCCAGAAGGTGATGAAGCGGTCTACAGCGGTAGGGAAACTCACGTTGAAGACTCCCCAATTGCTGGTCGTGCGCGGCGGCTTGTAGTCAAAGTTGAAGGGGCCTTCGAAACCGTGCGCGCGGAGCAGCATCAGAACGTTCAGCCAATCCAAAGGATTTACAAGCGCCACGGGAAGATCGACGTCGTGCTTCAGACGGTAGCCATCATTGACATCAAAGTGCCAGAGTTTTCCGGCCAGGATCGCCCTCGCCAGCGCAGCTCGTGGCGCGCCACCCCACATCAGCTCGTGCAGGTACTCCGGATTCACCCCGACCATCTCGGGATGGGTCAGCAAACCTGAATTGATAAATGCCAGCATCGCATCCGTTGTCGGCAGAAGAATCTCTCCCTGCGGTTCAAACGGCTTGGCCTCAAGACAGTGCTTCATGGCAGGCCTGTTTTGATCCCTCGAAAGACGGACGTCTTCTTCGCAGGCGGCATTCAGGGCCTCCGCGAACCACTTCAAGGTTTGAGGCTCGTCGATCGCCCCTTGCACCATATAACCTAAGGTGCCCGGCCAATAGTCGATGAACTGAGCGCCCAACGCGTAGCCGATACGAACCACATTTTTCAGACGCTCCGCCGCATAGGCACGCACCTCGGGAGACTCGGCTGCCGGCCCTGCGCTCCAGACCGCGTTGAAAAATGTTTCGCAAGTCACCATCGAGCATCGTAGACCGTTCTCGGTGAGAGATTTTTTCAACCCGGCAACAATTTCCGCCTGGCGGTCGGTCATGAGGTCTTGCGTGGGAATCACATCGGTGTCGTGCGTCGTCCAATACCCAATGCCAATCTCGGCGAAATGGCGCATGACCTCCGCGGGCGAAACCGGCTCACGCGTCGGAGCGTGAAAAAGTGCCTGTCCCTGGTACGCTGCCGCCCATTGTGGCCCGCTGATGTAGTACTTACGGCGAGTTTCAGGAGGGTAGCTTCCACCGCACGCCTTCAGCAAACGCTCAACAAGCGATTGTTGTGTGGAACTGGACTTTGTGACTCTATTGGACATTGATCTCTCCTCAAATTCATGCGCTCGCAGGAAGACGATGCTCGTCACCCGCGAAAATTCTGGCTTCGCTCAGTCCTTTCAACAGTAGATGAAAGAAGATCAAACCTCCGTAATCTCTCCACTTGCTCAGGACCTGCTCTGTTCGCTGGTAGTCGAGTTTTTTTCTCAAACGCAGCCACCGTTCCAGACTATTCCGGGCGCCTACATCATCACCGGGAAAAATATTAATTCTTCCTAAACCACGTAGCAGCACGTATTCCGCAGTCCAGCGACCCACTCCCTTGATCACGACTAATCTTTCGACGCACTCAGCATTGTCGAGCCGCTCTAAATCTTCCAAATTGAGCCGGCCGGTCGCTACAGATGTTGCCAACTCGATAAGCGCGCGGGCTTTGTTTCCGCTGTAACCGAGTTGCCGCAAATTTGCGGGTTCGATACGAGCCAGATCTTCGGGCCTGGGAAAGGCGTAGCTGTCAGAATCGATAATTACGCCGCATCGACTGGCGAGTCGATTGAGAAGAATGATTCCGACGGTCAGGCTGAGTTGCTGGCAAGTGATTCCGTTGACCAAGCCTCGAACACAGTTGCAAAGCGTGGAGGCTTCATACCGCGAAATTGCGTTGCCAGTTGGTGCAGACGAGGGTTTGTTTTCGAAAATTCATAAAATCGGGATAGATTTACCCTGATTCCGAGCAGTCGTTCAATGGTGTCCGTTGCGCTCTGCCTCGCGGATGCGGGAAGGTGCATTCCGGTTACGACTACTTCAAGCATTCCTTGATGCTGAGTAACCGCGATCAGCGCCGCATTGCCGTCAAGCGTGATTCCTCTTTGATACGTCGAACCGTCCCATCGATCCACTGCATTCATCGCGCGACGACGTAACGCCCAGACCGTCCAATCCAGCCGAAATGGTGGCACGGGACGAAGAGAAAAACGCATCGACTCACGCTCCAGTTGCATTCCCTCGACTACTTTCCGGGCAGATGGCGCTTCAGGAATTCCTGGAGTGCAACGGCATTGTTATGCTCCGTATCATGTGAACCGTAAATCAGCGTCACCGTTCCTCTTCGTGCCTCAGTCTCCGTGCCCTGATTTATCGACCCGCCACTTTTTGCCTTCCGCAGACTTCTTCCTCGATCGCAACGGCACGCGGGAAGAGAACGTTGTTTTCAGTTTCTATGTGCCGCTGCATGTCGCGATCAAACGCGGCCAATGCGTCGTAAAGCTTCACATAGCTGCCGCCAGCGTCGTCGGGCGGAGTGAAATTGTTGCTGAGCTTTCGAATCTGATTGAGCTCATCGTCGGTCTTCACGTGTTCAACAATCATCATCCGGATCGGGTTTTCCACAGTTCCAAAAGGAGGCCACGACATGGCAGCATGCTGCGCGGCTTCAGTCTCCATTTTCGCGATGTATGGAAAAAGCGTTTGTTCCTCTTTAACCAGGTGCATTAATAGATCTCGGCTCATCTGAAAAAAGAGGTCGTGAATACGCTTCAACTCAGGATGACTTTTCCCTTGCGCTTCGATCGCTTCTTTCGATAACGATGCAATGCGGGTAGTTTCCTGACGACAGAATGCATGGTGTGTTTGGACGATGTGCTCCATCAGGCTTGCCAGCGATTGGCCGTTCCAATCCATGCTCGACCGGTTTGAATCTGTGTCCATCAGGTTCTTTCTCCTGGAAACTACTGGGTTGAGTCCGTCGGCAGCTCAATCGGCTGGCGATGCCGAGAGCCAAGGAATGCAAGCAGGGCGGATAACTGATCCGATGTCATATTGCCGCGGTACGACGGCATATTCGTGGCTCCGCTAAAGATGCGCGTGGTAATCTCCGCGGGGGTCAACGTATCGCCCGCATAGGTAAGGTCCGGCCCGCGAATGCCACCGTAGCCGGATACCTTGTGACAGTACTCGCACCCTTTATCGTGAAACACTCTCGCGCCGACGGCAATCGGTCCGCTGGTTACGCCGACGACCTCCGCGGGCAGCGGTGGTGCGTCCATTCGGGGCGACCACGGAGCAACCTTGCCCACCTCGCCATAGTACGCAATCATGAACAAAATTACCCCCACGATAACGAACGACCACGGACGCCGGAGCGGGGTGCGCTGACCTTTTCGCGCTGCAAACGGAAGCAGAATGAGCGCGGCTCCGAAGATCACCGGCGCCCAGACCATCACCAGATTTTCCGACCACTTGGGAATGAGGGAGAGAATGGCGTAGTACCAGAGAAAATACCATTCGGGCCGAGGCGTGGCCTTCACGATGGACGGGTCCGGCGGCTTTCCCAGCAGCGGCGGCCCGACCACAATCGCCAACGCCACAACTGTCACCACCACCAGAAATCCGAATACTACGTCGCGCCACGCGGCGTATGGCCAGAATGGCTCCCCATCGCGGGCAAGCAGCGCCTGGAACCACGGGCGATACGTTTTCGGGTCTACCGGATGACGCGACGATGGAGGCTCGGAAATTCCATTATGGACAACGAGGTAAAGATGAAACGCCACGATGAGGAAAATGAGGCCCGGAAGGAAGAAGACATGCGCTGCGAAGAAGCGGCTCAAGGTGGCGCCGCCGACTGTGTCTCCCGCCAGGATGAAGTGCCCGAGCCAGTTGCCGATGAGGGGCACGCGCCCGGCCTGCTGGGCCGCAATTAAGACAGACCAGTATCCGGTCTGGTCCCATCGCAGCAATTGTCCGGTGAACGCCATCCCCAGCGTCAGAAGCAGCAACGCGACGCCGCTCAGCCAGTTCATCTGGCGCGGATACTTATAGGACGCCATGAGGTACACGCGGATGGTATGCAGGCCAATGAGGATAATCATGGCCGACGCGCCGAAGTAGTGAATGCCGCGTATTACGCGTCCGATGGGGGCACCGGTAATAAATTGCAGCGTACTGTAGGCTTGGCCGGAAGACGCGACATAGCCGCTCGCCAGAGCGATCCCGGTCACAACCTGGATGAGAAATGCGATCAGTGTCGCGCTGCCCAGAACGTAGAACCAGGCGGCTCCGCGCGCCTTGGGAACCGGGTGATCCATGAGTGGACCGAGCGCGGCTGAGACGCCTGTCAGGTCGTCAAACCAGAGCCACGCCCGCTTCAAAATTCTCATGCATTTCCTCCGGCTTAGCCGATGCTAACTGGCATGGTTAGAATCTGGACGTTATTTTTGTTGACGCGCACCGGGTATCGATTGAGCGGTTTCGGAGGAGGCCCCGAGGCAACCTGCCCGTTGGCATAGAACACGCCGCCGTGGCACGGACACATGAAAAGGTCAGCGGTTGCGAGCCAGCGGACGGGACAACCGAGGTGGGTGCAGATGGTTGAGAACGCGATGAATTCCTTGTCGTCCACACGGCGCAGCCAAGCTGTGGTCTGCGCGGTCACTCCGGCCCAGGGGAGCGGCGACGGGTCCTCGAAGGCCACGTTCACGGTTGAGCCGATTTTGAAGTCGTCGAGCGTGCCCACGGTCCGCCAGATCCGAGGTGATTTTCGCAGGCCGAGCAAGAATGCGGCGCTGGGAACGGCTACGAGCGCCGCACCAATCGATCCTAGCGTGACGCTGAGACGGCCCAGAAATTTCCGCCGGTTCATTTCAGGGCTGCCCTGCTTTGCAGCCTCCGATTGATCATTCTCGCTCATTTCGTGACCTCCTTTGCATAAGAGCCAGCCTTTGCCGACCGCCGGTTCCAGACCACGACCTGGTATGGACGCCACAGGTACTGCAGCGGAAACATGACCAGATGAACCAGACGGCTGAATGGAAACAAAAGAATCAAAAGAAAGCCAACCACAAAATGCAACTTGACGAATGGGGGAAGCGATATCACGGTAGCCAACTCCGGACGGAAGGTGGCCAGCGACCAGAACCACGGAACCGCGGTGTGCAGATACCACAGTCCTCCCCAGCGATCAAAGATGGCAATGGCAATTCCGCTTCCGATCTGAACCAGAAGCACGAAGAGAATCAGGCCGTCCATGTATGTGGTCGCCGCCTGGACCAACGACTTCGGAGCCAGACGGCGAATGATCAGCACAACCAACCCGAAGAACGTGTACAGGCCGAGAGCCATTCCGGTCACTTCGAGAATCAGGCGGCGAATCTGTCCTCCGAGGAGCCACGCGGCGGGGCCGGGCAAAAAGGCTGCGAGCAAGTGCGCCAGGAGGATCAGGGTGAGTCCGTAGTGAAAGGGCACCGATCCCCAAAATAATTTTCGCTTTTCAAGAATTTCGGAGGAAAGACTGGAATAGGTATAGGGTTGCCGCAAACGGCGATAGATACTGACACCGATGGCCAATGTGAGCGCAATATAAGGAAACGCGATAAAGAGAAAATTATTCATGCCGGTCTTCTCCGGGCGGAAGTGCTATACCATCAGGCGTCCAGTACCTCGGTGGACGCGGCCAAGATTTCGTGCTGATGCTGCAGCAGACCCAGGAGCGCGCGTAAAGCGTGCTCGTAGGGGTTTCCGCTGTCTTTGAGAACCTCGCTCATCCGCGTGACCGTCGGCAGAAGGCAGTCCTCGATCACCGGTAAGCGTTCTTCTTCGGCTATATCCAGGTACTTCAGAATGATGGCGATATGATCGGGCAGCTCGACCCCGAGCGCCAAGCCGCGAGCTTCCACCCGCCCTTTCAACTCCGCCAGAAAAACGCCGCGTCGTGCATCATCGCCAAACAAGTGATACCCGAGGTTCGGGGTGCAATCGGGCCGCAGGTCGAAAGCTCCGGTGTAGACCTCCTGGAGTTGGCCAAGCGTTTTTTGTGCGGCCGCGGCCTGAAAATCGAGCAGATGCTGCTGTGCGTCTGGCGCCTCCAATGCAAGCGCGGCGGCGCAGTCGTCCAGCGCGCCCGCGATAGGAGCCCTCGGGTAATCAAGAATAACGGCAAACGCTGAATAAATCGTCACGCTTCACAACCCCCGTGTGGGCCAGATGAGACTACCGACCCCGCGTTGTTCCTGAAAATCGTGCGTGTCCATCCCCATCTCGATGGCCTGCTCGCGCAGGAAAGGTGGAACGACCATCCGTTCGTCCGCTCCCGCGATCGCGGTCAGGTGGTAGATACCTTCCACGTCCTCGGGTGTCAACCCAGCCTCCTTGAGCGCCTGGAACGCGGCTTCCATTGAAATGTCGCCGACGGTTTCCGCGCGCTTATAGATGCGCACTCCCAGCAGTTTGCGATACACCGCGACGACCTCCGCTTCATCGCCCGCGGTGAACAGGCTCGCCATATAGCGGATGGGAAGCCGCGCGCTTTCGAGCGAGCTGAAAAAGTCGGAGTCCAATTCGTAATATCCCTCCTGGCTGAGCGTGGCGGTCACCGGAAGCAGTGGCGGAATATAGAACAGCATGGGCAGCGTCCGCCATTCCGGATGCAAAGGCAGACCCATTCTCCACTTCTTAACGAACCGGAAGATCGGAGACTTCTGAGCGGATTCGATGATCTTCATATCGACACCGCATTCAAGCGCCTGCCGAATCACCTCCGGATCAAATGGGTCGAGGATGAGATCTCTCTGTGCTTCCACCAACTCCGCTTCGGGTTTCGAGGCCGTTTCCTCAATCCGGTCCGCATCGTAGAGAACGACTCCGAGATAGCGAATCTTTCCTACGCAGGTGTGCATGCACGCGGGCGGCTCGCCCATCTCCATGCGCGGATAGCAGAGAATGCATTTCTCCGCCTTGCCGCTGTTCCAGTTGAAATACACCTTCTTGTATGGACAGCCGGAGATGCACATGCGCCAGCCCTGGCACTTGTCCTGATTTACGAGCACAATGCCGTCTTCGCCACGCTTGTAAATCGCTCCCGAGGGGCAGGCCGCAACACAGCTCGGGTTCAGACAGTGATTGCACATGCGGGGAAGATAAAAATAAACCAGCTGCTGTAGTTCGAAGAACTTACGCCGCTCCTCTTCCGTCAGTGTCTTCAGGTTCGGATCGTTCGCGGCATAAATGTCGGAACCGCCCATGGAATCGTCCCAGTTGGGGCCGGCTTCGATGTCCATATCCTCGCCCGTAATCATTGAGATCGGCCGAGCGACAGGCTGATCGTCGCCCGCCGGGGCATCGATCAACTCATGGTAGCGGTAGGTGAACGGATGATAGTAGTCATCAAGGGTAGGCAGCCGAGGAT
>JBOGMA010000227.1:0-2814 GCA_050746465.1 Acidobacteriaceae bacterium | reverse complement strand
GGGTCCGACCGAGAATCCGGGAAGCGCCTTGGCGGGGCTGGATCAGGAGATGCCCGGAGGCGAGTATTTTGGTGCGGATCTGAAGAAGGCGGTCCAGGATGGAAAGGTTCCGATGTCGCGGCTGGATGACATGGACCACCGGATTTTGCGGAGCATGTTTGCGGCTGGGGTGGTCGATTATCCGGTTGAGCCACGGTCGGTGGTGAATCCCTTCAAGGGAAGGCGCGATGCCGAGCACATTGCGGAGCAGAGCATCGTTCTGCTGAAGAATGAGAACGGGATTCTACCGCTGAACGCGGGGTCGATTCACTCGATTGCGCTGATTGGGTCTCATGCGGATGTCGGCGTGCTCTCCGGCGCAGGATCGGCGCAGGTGGACTCGCCGGGAGGCAATGCCATTAACCCGCATCCTGGGACATCCAATTGGCAGGAGGTAGTCTATTTTCCTTCGTCGCCGCTGCGGTACATTCGCCGTCATGCGCCGAATGCGAAGGTTGAGTTCAACCCCGGTACGGATAATGTTGCCGCGGCGAGCTTTGCGAAAACTGCCGACGTGGCGATTGTTTTTGTGAATCAGCCGATGAGCGAAGGGATGGACAGGCATACGCTTTCGCTGCCTGATAATCAGGACGCACTGGTCTCGGCGGTGGCGGCGGCGAATCCGCACACAATTGTGGTTCTGGAGACGGGTGGGCCGGTTTCAATGCCGTGGGCGGATAAGGTCGAGGGGATTGTGGAGGCGTGGTATCCGGGGATTGGCGGCGCGCAGGCGCTGGCGAACCTGCTGTTTGGGAACGTGAACTTTACGGCCAAGCTACCGGTCACGTTTGCTAAGTCCGACGATCAACTGCCGCATCCTGAAGTGACGGGAATTAACCTGAAGCCCGTGCCGCACATGGTGACCCACACGGTGAAGGGAAAGAAGATTAAGCACTCGGAAATGGAGTTGCCGCCCTTCAATGTTGACTACAACAAGGCAGGCGCGGCGGTGGGTTACAAGTGGTTTGAGGAGCAGCATATTCAGCCGCTGTTTCCGTTTGGGTCTGGGCTTTCGTATACGACCTATAAGTATTCGGACCTGAAGGTTGACCCGGAAGGGAAGACGGCGACGCTGACGATCCAGAACACCGGAGAGCGGGCGGGAACCGAGATTGCCGAAATTTATGCGGAAGTGCCTGCGGCGGCCGGGGAGCACTACAAGCGGCTGGTTGCGTTTGATCGCGTAAAGCTGAATCCGGGAGAGTCGAAGACGGTGACGCTGGACCTGAATCCGCTTTGTTTATCAGTGTTCAATGTGCAGAAGGACTCGATGGAGGAGATTCCGGGGGAATATACGATTCTGGCGGGATCGTCTTCGGCGGACACGCCGCTGACGGCGACGTTCAGCAAGTAAGCAAGGCATTTAGTAGAAGGGGGGCGCGTTTTGCGCTCCCCTTTTTATTTTGTAAATAAGTCCTTGACTCTCGACGGATATTGTACTATTGTATTAATACAATGATTGTGAGGGTCCATCCGGCGTCGGGCGTTCCGATTTATCTGCAGATTGAGTCGCAGGTGAAGCAGGCCATTGCCGCGCAGGCGATTCGGCAGGATGAGCCGCTTCCGCCGGTGCGCAAGCTGGCGGCGGAGCTGCGTGTGAATCCCAACACGGTGGCGCGCGCTTACCAGAATCTGGAACGGGATGGCGTGATCCGCACGGTTCAAGGTGGCGGGTGCTACGTGAACGGGCAGGCTCCGCGGCTGCTGAAGCCGGAGAAGATGCGGAGGCTGCGGCCGCTGGCGTCGCAGTTGGCGGTGGAGGCTCGGCAGTTGCTGCTGGCGCGGGAAGATGCGGTGCGGCTGGTGGAAGAATCTTTCGATGAACTGGAGAGGAACCATGAGCGATCTGGCGATTGAGACACATGCGCTCACAAAGCACTACGGGAACCTGGCTGCGCTGGAGCGCGTGACGATGCATGTGGAGCGCGGCTCCATTTACGGCTTTCTTGGCCGTAACGGAGCGGGGAAGACTACGGCGATTCGGATTCTGGCGGGGCTGGCGGAGCCGACGAGCGGCAAGGCGCGGGTGCTGGGATTCGAGGCTGGTCGCGACCGCATTGCGATTCTTCAGCGCACGGGGTTTGTCGTCGAGAAGATGCTGCTGCCCTACATGACCGGGCGCGAGCTGCTGCGGTTCAATCGGGGATTCTTTCCGGGGTGGTCGGATGCGCAGGCAAAACGGTATGCCGACGCACTGGAGATTCCGATGGACCGGAAGTTCAGGAAGCTGTCGCATGGGAGCAAGACGAAGTTGTGCCTGCTGATGGCGCTGGCGCAGAATCCCGAGCTCCTGGTGCTGGATGAGCCGACGGCGGGGCTTGATCCGGTGGTGACCGATCAGCTTTTGCGAGTGCTGGTGGAGGATTTTGCGAATGACGGGCGGACGATTCTGATGTCGTCGCATCATCTTTCTGAAGTTGAGAAGATTGCCGACTGGGTTGGGATTTTGAGTAACGGCAAGCTACTGCTGGAAGCGCGGCTGGATGACATTCGGGCGCGGTATCGGCGGATTCGAGTGGCGGGTGAGCAGGCGAGGTCGACATCGCCGGAGATTCTGACGGCGAGCGCTTCGGAGGGCGTGACGGAATACGTGCTATGCGGAGGCGAGGAGAAGTTTGTGGCCGATCTTCGCAACAATGGGGCAACGGTTCTGGAAGTGCTGCCGATGAATCTGTCGGAGATTTTTCTGGAGTTGGCGGGAAAGGAGAATTCCCATGTATCTGTCGAAGCAATGGCGTGAAAGTCGCGTGATTTCGATTCTTGCCATTTTGGCGC
>JBOGMA010000226.1:0-6283 GCA_050746465.1 Acidobacteriaceae bacterium | reverse complement strand
GCCTAACTGAGAACCCCATAGCGACGCTGCACTCGAATGGTTACGTCGAGCGAATCCGCTCGCAGCGGGCCGGTTCCAGAGCCCGAGTCGTCTCCTCCTATGCGTGAGCGCTGCCGTATGCCCCTTTGACTGTCGGATGGTACTAATAAGTTGATTTCTGCGAGGTTCCGGAGTTGCCAAAATCGTCAGTCAAACGGCTGTATGTAATCCCTGTCTTGTCCAAGGCGCTGGATGTTCTGGAGATACTCCAGAAGCACGAGCGCCCCATGTCGCTCGAAGCAATTTACAAGCGCACCCACATCTCCAAGACTACGGTTTATCGCATCCTCAAGACCTTTGTGCACCGCGGCTATCTGGCGCAATCGCAGAACGGTCTTTACAGTGTGGTCACTCGTCCGCGCAAGGTCCGCTTTGGCTTTGGCAAGCAGAGCAGTGAAATGCCATTCTCTGAAGCCGTAGCAGCCAGCCTGCGCGATGCCGCCTCCAGGGCCGGAGTCGATCTGCTGGTGCTCGACAATCGCTATGACGCCGCAACCGCTGTCCGCGTCGCCGACGAGTTTGTGCACAGCCGCGTTGACCTGGTCATCGAATTTCAAATCGACCAGGAAGTCGCTCCCATCATTGCGGACAAAGTCTCCGCCGCGGGCATCCCGCTCATCGCGGTCGATATTCCTCATCCGCATGCCACGTTCTTCGGGGTTGATAACTACCGCGTCGGTGTTGAAGCCGGAGAGCTTCTCGCCGAACACGCAAAGCGCGTCTGGTCAGGAAAGGTCGATTGGGTCATCGGTCTTGATGTCGACGAAGCCGGTCCCATGGTACAAAGCCGAGTTACCGGGGCTTTCCAGGCCATTCACGATCAATTGCCCGACATTCCGGTGGAATCATTTGTCCGAATTGATGGCCGTGGCATGCAGGACAAGAGCGCCAAGGTCATCGCGCAATTCCTCAATCGCCATCCCAGGAACCGCCGCATCCTCATAACCGCTGCTACCGATACCAGCGCGTTGGGTGCGGTTGAGGCCGCGCGGGAACTGAATCGCGAAAAACACGTTGCGATTGTCGGACAGGATTGCATTCCCGAGGCCCTTGAAGAGATGCAGCGCCCGAATAGCCCATGGATCGGCTCCGTTTCTCATGAGGCGGCCAGCTATGGTCCGCAGCTTATCCAGTTGGGGCTGTCGATACTTCGGGGCGTTACCATTCCGCCGTATAACTTCGTGGAGCACAAGTTGGTAAGGGCGGATGCTCTCCGCGAACAAACAGCACAGGCGGTGCCCTGACCGGCGCCCGCATGCAAGTGAGACCCTGAATGCCTTCGATCGTCGCGGGAATTGGCTGGCACATGATCGGAGCGGCCGCCGCCGCCTCGTTCTATGCCCCCATTGAGAAAGTCAAGAAGTGGTCCTGGGAGACCACATGGGCTGTGGCCGGAGTCTTCTCCTGGGTCCTGCTGCCCATCGGAGTCAGCCTTTTTCTGCTGCCCCACTTCGGCGCATTTTACGCCAGCTTCAGCATGCCGCTGCTTGCCAAGGTCTTTCTCTTCGGCTGCATGTGGGGAATCGGCAACGTGAATTATGGCCTCACCATGCGCTACATGGGCATGTCCCTCGGCATCGGAGTCGCCATCGGCGTTACCCTCATCATCGGCACGCTCGTACCGCCGATCATGCATGGTCAATTCGCCGCTCTTTTTACCACCAGCAGTGGCGCATACACCATGGCGGGGATCGGCGTGGCCCTGGTCGGCATCGCCGTCGTCACCTGGGCCGGACATCAGAAGGAACGCGCACAGGGAGTAACCGCCGAAGATTTCGACCTTAAAAAGGGACTCATGCTGGCGATTCTGTGCGGCATTTTTTCCTCAGGCATGTCCTTCGCCATCGACGCCGCCCGCCCCATGGCCGCAACCGCGCAGCATCTGGGCGTAAAGCCGCTTTATGCAGCCTTGCCCAGCTACGTCCTCATCATGGGAGGCGGAGCGCTGGTGAATTTCGCGTACTGCTTCCTGCGCCTCGGCTTTGTCAAAAACATATCCATCCGCCGCGATTTCTCCCAGTCGAGTTCCACCATTCTCATTAACGGATGCATGGCCGCGGCAGGCGGCATCATGTGGTATCTGCAATTCTTCTTTTATGCGTGGGGCGAGGCCAGCGTCCCGGCGCGCCTGTTTTTCATCAACTGGATGCTGCACATGAGCCTTTACGTGCTCTTCGGGGGTCTGGTGGGACTGGCCCTTGGCGAATGGAAAGGCTCGGGACGGCGCCCCGTCCGGTGGCTCTGGGTCGGCATGGCCGTCATCATTCTCGCCGCCAACCTGATCGGACTGGGCGCCACGTCCTGATTCTGGTCTTGGAACCAAATTACGGTAGCTCTAATTTCTGCGGTCCTGCGTGCAGCGGGTATCGGTGGTCCTTCCACAGGAGGGTTCCCGCCAAACCTTGGGGCAAATTCACATTTGCGTCCCAGCCCTTTGAGGTTCGCCGGTACGATACTCGGATTTCTCCGTGGGGATGGGGCATGGTGGCGTCAAGTTCATGCAAACCCTTTAAGTGCGGCTCTATCATGACAGAAGCAAACCCAGGAGACGCGGGCCGTATACCTGCAACAACCGTAAGAAGATCGAAGTTGGGGCTCGCGCTCCATGCGTGGCAATCAGACCTTGTCGGCTCCGGTGTCTCAGCCCAAGTGCTCAGGCCGAGATCGAGCATGTGATACCAAGGGCCGAGTTGCGAAACATAGAGATCGCCGAGGCCGGCTTTTACCAGCGCACGGCTCAAATAAAAGCGGAAATAATAGCTGAGCGAAGACATCGGCGGCACCGTTGTCCCATCAACCTCTACCGACTTCTGTGGATTTGAGGCAAGAAGACGGCGCAGGATCGGCGCTCGTTGCTCGGCAGGAGCGACGCCGGTCATAACTGCCAATACGTTCGCCTCCTGGCTCCACGACTTCTTCGCCGGCGTATCGGCATATAACCCATGCTGTGCGTCCCAGCATTCGCGGTTCAGTGCTGACGAGGCCTTGCTCGCCATCGCCCGATACTCCTCAGCACGCTGCTGACTTCCATAGCGCACTTCCATCTGCGCCGCATCCTGGAGCGCGGAGATGAATTGGAGAGTGAGGTATGTTGACCCGCCGTTGGCGTCCTGGGGCGGCACGCCGTAGTGATAATTCGCGGTCCAATCGGCGAACTCCCACCAGTTCATCTTGCCCAGCAATCCGTCGTTGCGCAGGTGCGACGCAAACCAGTCGAGCACGGGCCTCGTATGCGGCACCAACTCCTGCACCAGGGCAGGATCATCAACATACATCCAGTAGTCGTGCACCATGTTGACCCAGAAAAGTGAAAATGTGGGGATGAACTGGGGCAGTGACGATGGATATCGGCTTTGCGTAATTCCTTCCGGAACGCGCGAGTCATCTATATTCGTGATTGCCTGCCGGGCGAGGCGGGAGTCGCCGGACACCACGTAAGAGATCAACGCCTGGATGCGCGTGTCGCCGACATACTGCAACTGCTCCCAGTATGGGGTGTCCATATATGTATCGTGCGCATCCAACCGTGCCGTTCGCCAGCCCGTGGTCCAGATTTGGTCGAGCTTGGGGATGTCGCCGTGGATCGCTGCTTTAGCTTTGAATGGGTAGGCCGTGAACCACGCGTGCAGATCATCAAGCTGAAGGGGTGCGTCTTTGGTGGTCACTTCGATCTGGAGATAGCGCCAGGTGCGCCACCACAGAGGAGCGAAGACGCGGTGATTGCCGCCGCCAGAAATGAATTGGTCAGAGACTCCCTCGATGTGGCGTCCAGCAATCTCGTTGCGATTGCCCTTCTGTCCGTTCGCGTCGTACAGCGCCTCGGCGTAGGTGACCTTCAATTCAGCATTGCGCCCGCCGCTCAGCGTCAACTCGGGGTAGGCAGTCTGAAGGGTTTTGTGGTCCAGAAGAAGGATGACGTGAGAGTGCGCCGGAATTGTCAGAGGCGACTTCGGGAAGGCGGGTATGGACGGCAGCCCTTCTACGCGCACGATGGCACCGGCGTCCACGCGGCGGTGTTCCATCGGCGGCAAGGGGTCCTGAACTAATTCCCAGTTGTTGGCTGCATCGGACGCTTCGCGCGTTGCTGCCGGTCCCAACAGTTGCGGTTTCTCCCAGCCTGTGCCGCCATCCTCACTCTGATCCCACTTCCAGTCCAACGCGCGGCCATCCACCAGTTCACCAGGACTGGCAGCATAGTATCCATGCGCTCCGGAGTGGCCAAGCGCCTTGCGCCCTGGTTCCTGGCGGACCTGCCACTCCGGCCCGGTATTCACTGAAGATTCCGACTGAGTGTCTCCTTGCATCAGAAAGCCAGTTCGGCTGCTCATTTGGGCCACGGGGGAGAACTCGCCGAAGTTCCAGACGATGGCCGCGATGACGTTTTGTCCCGGGTGAAGAAACGGCGCGAGGTCGACTGTTTCGAATCGCCAATGGAACAAATCGGCTCGCGCCGGACCCTCCGCAACGTAGTTGCCGTTCACATGCAGTTGAAAGCGATTATCGGCGGAGACATGCACCCAGAAGTGCGCGGGCACCGAGGCGAGCGAAATCTCGCGGCGGAAGTAGAACACTCCGGGAGCCTTTGCAGGGTAGGATGGACTGGCAATCCATGACGCTGGCCAACTCGCAGCTACGAGTGCCGGGTTAAGCGGGGTGGCGGGATTGCCGGAAGCGGCGGCGCGGGGAGCGCCGGTAAGCGCAAGAGCCACGCCGCAAAACATCATTAGCCACTGGACACGATTCATCGCAAGGTCCTCTCTCATCAGAAGTGACAAACATCCGGAAGCAAATGCATCCGCCCAACAGCCCCGGACTATCTAATCAGCGTTCAACAAACTTCATGGATCCTGAAATGCCGGAACCAGACGTCGCGCGTACTCCGCAACACTAGCGGGGCTGACTTCGTCATTCCGGGACTCCATACGCGCGCACTGGACCGCGAAGTTTCCGACCGTCGAGCTTTCGGGCGAGCAGCGGGTCACGGGCAGTCCCGTCGCTCGCTCCGTCAGCGCGTTCAAATAGCCATTCCGGCTGCCGCCGCCCACTACGCATACCCGTTCCAGCTTTTTCCCAGTCATCGCAACCGCGTTCTCCAGGAGTGTGCTGTAGCGACTGGCGAGGCTATGGAAAATGAGGTTCGCAAACAGAGGCGCAGACTCACAGTCTTCCGGCAGCGTCGGCAACCCTCGGTTTCGAAGCTGGTCGTTGATCCGCGTGGGCATGTCGCCGGGCGTCACAAATGCGGGATCGTCGAGATCAAGAGCGTACTGCGGGCTGGGCAGTTCGCGACTGGCGGCAATCAGGTCTTCGATGACGCATGGCGACTGCTTCTTCCACACATCCATGCACTGCCGCAGCAGCCACATCCCGGGAATTCCGCAGTGGAACAGAATTCGATTCCCAACGCCGCCGAGGTTGGTGAAACCCGCTGCACAGGCTTCCGGAGTGTTGTGGGGCGCAGCCAGGGGAGTGCCCACCAGGGACCATGTCCCCGAGCTAATGTAGGCCCATGCATTGCCGTCTGCTGGGATGCCGGCAATTGCCGAAGCCGTATCGTGACATGCCGGAGCGATCAATTGTGTCTTCCGAAATGCAGGCAACAATCGGAGTTCATGCGCGACCGGGCCGAGCAACGTTCCTGGGGCAACAAGCTTCGGAGCCGCGGCCAAATCCATCCCGAGAACTTCGAACAGCTCCTGCGACCAGACCCTGGTCCGCGTATCCACAAGCGCCGTGTGCGTTGCGTTTGTGTACTCAGCAACGCGCGGCGCGCCGAGCCAGTGCAGAATGTACTCGGGCAGGTTGATCCAGGGAGCCGAATCCGGAATGCCGCTTAACTTGTCCGCGTAGAGCTGATAGATGGTGTTGATTGGCTGAATCTGTACTCCGGTGATCTGGTAGAGCCGGTCCAGGGAGATGCGCTCATGCACGGCAGCAAGCGCTGTATTCGCGCGCGGGTCACGGTAGCAGTAGGGTTGGGACAAGGGCCGACCCTGCGGATCGAGCCGAACGTAATCCACCGCCCAGCCGGTGACTCCAATCGCTGCGATGCCTTCCGTGGCAAATTCGGCGCAGCGGTGCAGCGCGTGCTCCAGTTCGCGGCAAATTCGGTCCAAGTCCCAGCGCAGGCCGCCGGAGATTTCCGTCGCGGCATTTGCGAATCGATGCACCATCCGCACTTCCGGGGCATCGCCTCGCCATTGGAGCAGGGAAACGCGGCAGCTCTCCGCGCCAAGATCAATCG
>JBOGMA010000225.1:0-5033 GCA_050746465.1 Acidobacteriaceae bacterium | reverse complement strand
ATAGCCATATCGTACTTTATGTTTTAGCCGATCTCGGCGACCGGCATGTTGACTATTGCGCGATACACAATGTGCGGGTTCGGATTCGTGTGCCCCGCAACGTCAAATCCGTAACTTTGTTGCGGAGCGGCACCACGGTCCAGTTTGCTGCGAACAACGATTGGATCGATGTGGTGATCCCCGAAATCAACATGTACGAAGCCGTTTGCGTCGAATTGATGTGAGCAAGGCGGGAAAGGAAGAATTCTTGTAAAACTAATACGTATTTTCACCGCTGCACTGTCGATCGTGTTGTTGACGGGATCCGCCGGATTGCAGAGCGCCAGGGCAGAGAACAATGGTCTCGAGCGCAAGCCCGTCCTCGGCTGGAGCAGTTGGAGCTTCATCCGCAAGGGTCCCACGGCCGCCAAGATGGAGGCTCAGGCGCGCGCATTGAAAAGCTCGGGCTTGCAGCAGCTCGGTTACAGCTACATAAACCTTGATGATTTTTGGTACCAATGTCCAGGAAGTCAGGGTCCCAATGTCGACCCTTATTGTCGCTGGGTCATCGATTCATCGAGATTGCCATCCGAGGGAGATACGAACGGCATCAAAGCGGTCTCTAACTACCTTGGCGGAATGGGGCTGAAGTTCGGAATATACGTGACGCCAGGTATCTCCAGCCAGGCGGTAGAGAAGAAGACCTCTATTAAGGGCACGTCGTATACGGCGGACCAGATCGCGGACCCGTCGATCAAAGCAAACAACTACAAATGCCGTGGCATGGTAGCGATTAGCTACAACAAGCCGGGTGCACAGCAGTACATCAACTCGTGGGCAGACATGCTGGCCGCCTGGGGCGTCGATTATGTCAAACTTGACGGCATCGCGAACCGCAACGCCCCGGACATTAAGGCATCGTCGAGGGCAATTCGGCAGAGTGGCCGGCCAATGGTCCTCGACATTACCCAGGGGAGCTTTACATCAGCCATCGCCCCGATATTGATGAAATACGCGAACCAATGGGAATTTGCCCGGACGTCGAATGCTATAACTGCGAAAAGCACGGTAGCAGCTACCCTCTGACCGATTGGCCGAGCATCAAGAAACGTTTTGACTTTGTAGCCAGGTGGCAGCCTTACGCCCATACGGGTGGGTTAACGACTATGATTCCATCGAGATAGGGAATGGCGGCGGCGATGGGCTTACTACCGCCGAGCGCCAGACGCAGTTGGGTCTGTGGGCTCTGGGATCAAGCCCCCTGATTGTCGGCGTCGACCTCACGCACCTCGATCCGGTAGACCTCGGATGCCTCAAAAATACCGCAATTCTCGCTGTCGACCAGGATTCGATCGCTGCTTGGAGGGTTCTCAGCGCAGGCGACCGACAAGAGTTCGCCAAAATTGAACCGAACGGCGATGCAATTGTGGGATTGTTCAACACCGTCGGGAAGGCGGAGAAAATCTCAATCTCAGCGTCAGCAGTAGGCCTTCCGGCGAGTCAAGGCGGCTATTCCGCGGAGAATCTGTGGACAGGCAAGGCGGAGAAAGAAATCGGCGCCATCAGTGCCACTGCTCGCCGGCATGAGGTCGTCCTATACCGCGTCAGGGCACGTTGATATCGGGTTAATGATGAAGCAGAAAGCGGGCGTAACGCTGCTGCCGAGAAGGATTGGTGTGCCGCGATTCCGCCTTGTCGCGAATTTGTGCGCCAGACGAAATGCAATGTTTGTATTCTCAAAGATTGTCGGCGCAATTGAAAATTGTAGGGCTCTTCTTGACAAACTCACGCGGCCCGTCCGACCATATTGGAAGCGCTTTCAGCAACGGGAAAATGGGAGGCGTATGAATCGGCGCGACTTCCTGAGAAAGGCGGGGGCCGTGGCAGTCGGTGCAGGGACTCCACTTGCACCATTCGCAGAGGAAGGCTCCTGCAGTAGTATCAACATCCGTTGGGACTTCTCTGGAGGGAGCCTTGCCAGGGTCGATCGCATTGGGACCGACAGTTTTCGGTGTCATGTGAAGGGGCAGGTTGACCAGGATGGAAGAAACCGGCAGGCGAGCTGGTTCTACTTTCGTGTCGACGGTGCGAAGGGGAGACTCTTAACTTTCACAATGGTGGATTTGCGGGGTGAATATAACTATCACCCGACGATGGGTGCCATTGATAAGAATACTCTGCCGTTCTACAGCTCTGATAGGCTCAACTGGACTCCTGTTGAGACCGGTACCTACGACCGCTCGGAGCCGTCACTTACATATCAGGTGCAAATGGATGCCGACCGGGTCTGGATAGCATGGGTGCCTCCCTATACGCTCGAGAATTTCAGAAAACTGGCGGCGGATCTCTCCCGGATTCCGGATGTGCTGATTGAAGAAATCGGCCGATCGGTTCAGGGAAGAGAAATTCCGCTGATCACCATCACCGATCGCTCGGTTCCCGACAATGGCAAAAAAGTACTGTGGCTGATGTTTCGTCAGCATGCATGGGAAGCCGGCAGTTCATGGACCGGAGAAGGAGCCATGCGTTTCGTAACATCGTCCGATCCGCTCGCGAAGCAAATTCGCCGGAAAGCGATTGTAAAGGTGCTGCCCCTCTCTGATCCGGATGGCGTTGCGAATGGTACCGTGCGCTTCAATGTGTATGGCTACGACTTGAACCGGAATTGGGATGTGGTGGATCCAGTCAAAATGCCTGAGATTACCGCGGAACGCCAGTCGATCCTGGACTGGTTCGATGGGGGAAATCGGATCGACTTCTTTGTGACCCTCCACAACGATGAGGGCAACGAACATCTGGTGGGACCGCCCAACGAAAAATGGCTTCCACTGGAGAAGAAGGCATGGGGCAATTGGTCTTCCTGTTCTACCGTTGCGGCCACTTTAGGGCCGGAACTTATGGCCGCGACTACAACGGTGGGAAAGCCGGGACGCATGAATGTTGTTCAGGGGCTCTCTCATGATCGGGGCCTTCCCGCATTTGAGATAGAGATGATGATCGTGAAGAATCCGAAGCTGGGACGGGGGCCGAACATACATGACCGGCTTCTCGCCGGGCAGGAATTGGTTCCGGCGATCTGGAAGAGCATATAGCTTGTGGATTAGGTGATCTGAGGCGATGCATCCTGCTCTGGCCTGGCCGCTGGAGTTTATAACCATTCATAATGTGCCAGTGACATGGCATGGAGTGTTCGAAGAAGATGACCGTAATCACGCGACGCGAGATGATTGCAACAATGGGAGGCGTAACGGCGTCTGCCGCCTTAGGCGACCACCCGCTGCTCCTGGCAGAAGAAGGGCCTCCTCGGCAGAGGCATAGAAAGAGAAGGAAGCCCAATGTAATCCTCGTCATCGTAGATGATCAGGCTCTTGGTGATTTGAGCTGCATGGGTAATTCCGCGCTGAACACGCCTAACATCGATCTCTTGTCGGAAAAAGGCGTGGCATTTCCCAATCACTACGGTTGTCCATTGTGTTCGCCGGCGCGCGCGTCCTTATTGACCGGCCGTTACAATTACAGAACCGGTGTTGTTGATACATCGACAGGGCTCTCCATGATGAGACCGGATGAGGTGAATCTAGCGGAAGTTTTGGGAGACAACGGCTACCGTACGTTCATATCCGGCAAATGGCATTTGGGCGACAATTACCCTCTTCGTCCCATCGATCGTGGTTTTCATGAGTCTCTCATTGCGAAAGATGCCATTGTTGCCGGCATTGCAAACCCACCCAATAACACCTTGTTTAACCCTATCCTCTATCACAATGAGCGGCCAGAACGAACAGAAGGCTATATCACCGATATCGCATTCAATGCTGCACTTGAGTTTATCGAGACGAATCGAGATCAGCCATACTTCGTGTATCTGCCGACAAACGTGGTGCACAAACCGCTCCAGGTGGCGCCTCGCTATAACGAGCCGTTTAAAGCCAATGGACTCGATAACTATACGGCGACGCTGTATGGAGAAATGGTTAACCTTGACGAGAATGTTGGTCGTCTGCATGCAAAGCTGGCGGAGTTAGGGCAGACAGAAAATACAATAATTCTCTACACAGTTGATAACGGACCAATTGGCGAGCGCGGCCCCACCCAAGGTCCAAATGGAGCACATCGCTACAATCTAGGACTTCGCGGCGGGAAGGGCATGGTATGGGAAGGTGGCATCAAATTGCCCCTCTTCGTCATGTGGCCGTCGCACCTTTCACCCAGGAAAAAATGTGAGCAGATTGCTTCACATATTGATGTGTTTCCGACTGTGCTTGAGATGTGCGGCGTGGCGATCCCGCGCAATCGTCACCTGGATGGCAGGAGTCTACTGCCACTGATGGAGGGCAGCACAGCTGATTGGCCGGATCGAACGCTCTTCTTTCAGCAAAGCCGCCCGGATAGAACGGCCAGACGCTATGGAGATGAGCCGCGACTGTTTGTCAACTGTGCCGCGCGAGAACAGAAATACAAAGCTGTCATGACTTCGGAAGAACCCGGCGAGACGTACTTCCAACCGGTTGATTTTAAGAATACGCAGCTTTATGACATTGAGAATGATCCCGGCGAAACCACGGATATTTCCCAGTCCCACCCCGATATTGTTCAGAAGCTGCGTGATAGATATGAGCGGTGGTTTGTGGACGTGTCGAAAGGAATCAATCCGGCCGTGCGGAACATCATTGGTTCGACTCATCAGAATCCCGTGGTTTTAACATCCCAGGACATGCGAGGTGTTAGATCGGCCCTTGCCCCGCATGAACTTGCGACGGCAAAGCGTCAGGCAGAGAGCGGCAAGCCTCTCGGGTTTGGTTATTGGGCAATAGAGGTGCAGCGCAAGGCGCGGTACCGCGTCAGGATGCAGCTTACGCCGGTGACCGTTCTGGATGATAAGTGTCTGTGGGATTTCCCATTCAAGGCGGGTGAGGCATTTCTGCGGGTTGGAAATGTCGAGAAGAGCCAATTGGTTCAGGGCGGTGCTACGTCGATCACCTTTCATGTGGTGCTGGAACCGGGCACTCAGTTTCTTACTGCCTCGGTGACTGGACAGAGAGAGATACCCATCG
>JBOGMA010000224.1:0-2616 GCA_050746465.1 Acidobacteriaceae bacterium | reverse complement strand
GCGGTGGACGACGCTGCCACTTCCTCGAACGGCAAGGGAAAACGCGTGAATCCGATCAAGCTGAAGCAAATGCAGGAGCGGCTGCGGTTTGTGGAGGAGGAGATTCCGCGCGTGGAGGCACTGATTGGTGGCGCGGAGCAATCGCTCGGCGTGTATGTGAGCGCGGAGGATACGGCGCGACTTACGGCGGAACTGGATGGACTGCGGGAGCGGCACTTGGCGCTCACGACGGAGTGGGAAGAGCTGATGGAGCAGGTTAGCTGAACGGATGAGAGGTTATCCTGATTGCGCATGATTGGAACGTTGGCGATATCTGGCTACCGGTCTCTACGCGATCTTGTACTTCCGTTAGGTCGCCTCAACCTTGTCACAGGGGCCAACGGCAGTGGCAAATCCAGTCTCTACCGAGCGCTGCGACTGCTCGGCGACGCGGCACAGAATTCTGTTGTCGCTTCTCTTGCGCGGGAGGGAGGTCTTCCTTCAATACTGTGGGCTGGTCCGGAGGAAATTGGCCGAGCGGTTCGTGAGGGGGAGTATGCGGTGGAACCAACCGTCAGGCGCAAGGTGGTCAGTCTGAGACTCGGGTTCGCGAATCAAACCTACGGCTATAGCATTGATCTGGGTTATCCGCCGCCAGGCCATACAGCTTTTCACCTCGATCCTGCTATCAAGCGAGAATGCATCTGGCACGGCGGCACCTATCGGAAAACCTCCGCATTGGTGAACCGCAATCATAATTTTGTTTATCTGCCGTCGGAGCGTGATGATAAACCAGTTGCTTTGACAGACAATATTGGCGCAGCAGATAGCATGCTCGCCAGCATCGCCGACCCGCAACGCGCTCCGGAGATGTTTGCAGTGCGCGAGTCAATACGGGGATGGCGTTTCTACGACGGCTTTCGCACGGACTTGGCATCGCCGGTGCGGATTCCGCAAATCGGTACTTTTACACCTGTACTGAATAATGAGGGAACCGATCTTCCGGCAGCCCTCCAGACAATTCTGGAAATCGGCGATGCCGATGCTCTCGAACGAACGCTGGATGATGCCTTTCCCGGCAGTCGTATCGAAATCGAAGTGCAGGCGGGCCGATTCGAGGTGAAGCTTCGACAGCACGGACTTCTACGATCTCTGGTGGCTGCCGAACTTTCCGACGGCACGCTGCGCTATTTGCTTTGGATGGCCGCTCTGCTGACGCCTCGACCTCCAGAGTTGATGGTGCTCAATGAACCCGAAACCAGTCTTCATCCCGATCTGCTACCGGCGCTTGCTCGCCTGATTACCTCCACGTCAAAGCGAACACAGATCATCGTTGTCTCGCACTCAGAGCCGTTAATAAGTGTCCTTCGTGAAGCAGACGATTGCAAACGACTTCATTTGGAGAAAACTTTCGGCGAAACAGTGCTTTCAGGCGCGACCTTGCTCAGCGCACCACGCTGGCAGTGGCCAGCACGCTAAGTAGCTCGGCTGACGCAGGATTCCCATCAGGCATAATTGAAGTATGGCATCTCTATGGAAACCTGAGAGTTGGGCGGAGCGGCTGGCGGAATTAGAGGCCCGGGGCGGGGATTTGAAAGAGGCGCCGCTGCGGCGCGATGTTCGCTCTCTCGGGATGCTCCTGGGCGAGGTACTACGAGAACAGGCCGGCAACTCGATCTTTGAGGCTGTCGAGGCGCTGCGGCAGTCGGCGATCCGGCGGCGTGAGGCGCAGGCGAGCGGGTCGGCAAAAGAGGCCGACGAACTGCTGCGCTCAGCCGTGAAGCGCGTGAATGCGCTTCCTGTGGAGCAGACCTATCAATTGAGCAGGGCCTTCGCATTTTATTTTGAACTCATCAATCTTGCCGAAACCAACCATCGCAAGCGGCGGCGGCTTTCGGCGCGGATTCGCGAGGAAAAATCAGCACAGGGCACCTCGCTCGAAGGAACATCGCTTTCCGGAGCCTCGCTGAGCAACTCCGGCGCGCTGCGCGGTACTCTGCGCGGAACCTTGTGCGCGATGCGCAAAGCTGGCATTTCCGCCGAAGAAGCTCTGGACTGGCTGCGGAAGATTTATATTGTTCCCGTCTTTACCGCCCACCCAACGGAAGTGGCCCGCCGTTCGGTACTCACCAAGCGACGCCGCATTGGAGATTTTCTTGAGCAACTCGACCGGATTCCCGTTCCCGAGGAAGAAATGGAGCGGTTGGAAGAAGCTCTGGTAGCCGAGATCACGGCCTTGTGGCAAACCGATGAGGTGCGGAGCAGCCGCCCGAAAGTTTCCGACGAAGTGAAGATGGGGCTCGACTACTACGACGTCTCACTTTTTGAGACGCTGCCCGGGCTGTATGAAGAAATTGCCGCCGCACTGAAAGCCGAATACGGAGTAGACCTCGACGTTTCCGAGTTGCCGATAGTGCTCGGATTCGGATCATGGATCGGCGGGGACCGCGACGGGAATCCATTTGTAACCAGCGAGGTGACGCGTTCAGCAATTGCCGAGGCCCGTGGGCGACTCCTGAAGTATTATGACGGGCGGCTGCAGGGGCTCATTAGTCTGCTGACCACCTCGGCACAACAGTTGCCGGTGAGTGCGGAGATGACCGAGCGCCTGAATTCATATTTGAGCCAGTTACAAAC
>JBOGMA010000223.1:0-1804 GCA_050746465.1 Acidobacteriaceae bacterium | reverse complement strand
ACCACACCGCGCCCCACGGCGCCGATGCCACTCCCCGCTGCCGCCGCGGCAGGCAACGCCGCGCTGGGAGAGCACCTCGAGGAGATCGAGCGCGACGCCATCGTCAAGGCGCTGGAGAAGACCCGCTCCAACAAGACCGCGGCAGCGAAGCTGCTGGGAATGAGCGTCCTGGCGCTGCGGTATCGAATCAAGAAGCTGGGGATAGAGTAGAACGATCCCTGATCCCTGCCCGCCCCACTGCCTTTAGAGCACTGGCTCAAGAACCTGCCTGCGGATAGGACGGTGCGAGTCTGAAACGTTAACAGAATTGCTGCACGATAACATTAACTGCGTTATCATGCAGAAATTATGTTATCGAAGCCTAGTCGTCCGCCCACCCGTGATGCCGACCTGAAGCAGTACCTGCATGACGCCTTGGGCCTCATGCCCGCCATCGGCCGGTGGGAAGATGTCAAACGGGTACCCTATTACCTGCAGGACGCATTCGAGTTCCGCGAGCTTACGCTTCTGGATCGCCGGATATTGCTCGCCATAGAGCGGCGGGAGAACAATCCTCCAGCCGCTGCCCTCCGCGAGCAGATGAGCACGCTCGCTGCGATCTCAGACATCCCGATCGCCTACGTGACGAGCACCTTGGCCTCGTACGAGCGCAAGCGGCTCGTGGAGCAGAAAATACCCTTCATCGTGCCGGGCAACCAGCTCTACCTGCCAGAACTCGGAATCGATCTGCGGGAATACTTCCGTCAACGACCTGACACGCTAAAACCTGCGCTCAGCCCTAGTACGCAGGCCATGCTGATCACTGCACTCTTGCGGACGCCGTGGAACTCTGTTTGGCGGCCCGCCGAGGCGGCCGCAAAGTTGGGCTACACCCCCATGACGATTTCGAGGGCTGTCAGGGAGCTTGCGGAAGCTGGAATGGGTGAGATTCACCGGGAACGCCGCATGAGGTCGTTGCATTTCAGCGATCGACCCGGAGACATTTGGCAGCAAGCGCAGTCCCTCCTACGTAGCCCCATCAAGCGCACCGAATGGGCAATTTCCATGGCGCCGCTTCACCCATCCGAAGCGCCGATAGCCGGCTTGAGTGCCTTGGCCGAAGCCACCATGCTGGCGGAGCCGCGCTGGCCTGTCCGAGCGGTGAGTTCTAGAAAATGGCTTTCCGCCGCACGCGGGGGTCTCGAGGGCCTACCGGAGGCGGCGCTTGGGGCTTATCAGTGGCAGATATGGGCGTACGATCCCAACCTTGGAACACCTCGCAGGATGGTTGATCCGTTGTCACTGACGCTCAGCCTCAAGGGCGAGAGCGACGAGCGCATTCAACTGGCGCTCGACGACCTGAAGGAGCAATTCCCGTGGTGAGAGGCCTCGATGTGTTTCGGGAGCATTTTGCAAACCACGCCGGTCAATTCGTATTGATCGGCGGCACGGCCGCGACGCTCGCCATGGAAAGCGCGGGGCTGCAGTTCCGCGCCACCAAGGACCTGGACATTGTTCTGCATATCGAGGCACTCGATCCGGCTTTCGGCAGGACGTTCTGGAGCTTCGTGGAGCGAGGTAGCTACGAGATCCGGCAAGCAAGCGGCACGGGAAAACCCGTATTTTATCGGTTTCAGAAACCCGCCGATGCCCACTTTCCAGCGATGCTCGAACTATTCTGCAGATCACCGGCTGGCATCCAGCTCGCCGGTGATAGCCGTCTCACGCCGATTCCGATCGGCGATGCCGTCGCGAGTTTGTCCGCAATCCTCCTCGACGACACGTACTACGCTTTCATCATCAACGGCCGCAGAGAGGTCGATCA
>JBOGMA010000222.1:0-2239 GCA_050746465.1 Acidobacteriaceae bacterium | reverse complement strand
CAATTACTCAATGCGCCTTCATTCATGGCTGGCCGTTCGCACCCTTTCGGGATGTGTTTCGTGATCCCTTTCAGAACAAACTCGCGGATCAGATTCGCTGCGGCATCAGCGCCAATGTCCGCCAATCCATTGAATACAACCAACGATGCTCCGCGATCTGAAGCGGGATAGTAGAGGTTCGAAGTGGCTGCCGCGGAGAAGCTTCCGAGAACTTTCGAGTAGTTCGGTTCCCAGCGCCCATCATCGCCCCTGGCAATTACGGCGGCAGATATCGCATACCGTGCGCGCGACCGGATGCTTCCCTTTCCCTTGTAGAAGTAGCGTGGGTCCTGGTGGAAAATTGAAGGATATACAGCTCTGCCCAGGAGAGTGGCGGAAACGTGATTCGCGAACGCAGCGCCATATCGTTTTCCGTAGCCTTCAATTCCGCTTCCATAGGCCGGAAAGATGCCCTCGTATTGCTCCGCTCCGGCAATGCCTGCCACAGTAAAGAATGAAACCGGATCGAACATGGACCGGATGCTCAATTGAAACTTCTGTTTCGCTCCCATCGGCGGCGCGTTCCAGTCGTACGTGCTGTAAAAGTTTGGGATGATCCCAGCAATACGTTGATGCACCGCAATCTGCACCTGTTTCTCAGCCAATTCCTCCTTGTTTCCACTGACAGTCACAGTGGTACTGCCGCCAGAAACCGCGAGCGTTATCGGCGGAAGTGAGCGAACCTCGCCGTCATCCAGTGAAATCTGGGCGGAGGTAAAACGGCTCATGCCGGGCCCGGTCACAGTAACCGTGTAAACACCCGACGGTAGGCCTGAGAATGCGAACTGCCCATTTTTGCCGGACCGTATGGACCGGGTGTTGGAACCCGACGTCCCGGCGAGTGTGACCGTCGCCCCCACCACGACATCTCCATTCGTATCGAATACCGTACCGGAGATATTTGCGGTCTCCATGGGCTGTGAGCCCGTCTGTCCAGATTGATGAGTAGCCTGTGGAGGTTGCGGCGCATTCGGAAGAGAGCTTCCCTGGGAAAGCGAGGTGGAACCCTCCTGCGCATCAGCATTTGGATGCGCCACGCTAAAAATCAGGAAGGCGATGGAACCGGCCACTATCGTCATCTTCGCGGCTCGCGTCGTGCTGCGCAGATCAATCAACTGTATCTCCTTTCTCAAATTTCGGGTCCCAATCCTTTGGACGCCATGTAACAGTGCCAGTCCGGTATCGTTGATTCATTTCAGAGGAACTCACAAGTTAGTCGTTCAAGGGGCATAGGGCAGACCAAGCAGAGTTCTTAACGCGGACTGCGCATTGTCGAGAGAAGCGCGCAAGCGAATGGCTTCCGCCTGTTTGGCCAGCAGGCTGGATTGCAAACTTACGTAGAGACCGGCATCCAGATTGCCTTGGCGGAAACTTTGTTCCGCCGCCGTTGCCGTTTTCTCTAATTTGGACAGTTGAGCCTCAAGGTCCCGCAATTGCACGGCCATGATTTGTGTCGCTTTCCATACCTGGTCCCCTTGGTTCTCCGCCGTATCCAACTGCGCCTGGTAGGTCTGACGAAGTACGGCCCGCGTTGCCCGCTGCACGGCAATCTGGCCGCGATTGCGATTGAAAATCGGCAGTGTCAGATTCACGTTCACACCGAGTGAGTTCACTCCCTCGACTGGATCGCGCGACTGCTCCACACCCGCGCTCGACGACGGAAATTGGGCGAGGATGGCTCGCCGCACATTTTCTTCTTGGCTCTGGTATCCAGCCTGCAAGGCCAGCAGATCGGCGCGACGATGAGGCAGCGCCGCCACTGCCGCCGTAAATTGGGCCTGCGAGAGCGGCGCGATGGCAACTGGGCCGATGAGGTGAAGTCGCACATCCGGTTCGAGGCCCAGCAATTGATTCAGTTGATGACGCGCAAGGTTAGCGTCGCGCTGAACCTGGCGCAAACCTGTATCCGCGTCGGCCAGAACCGCGAGATCGGCGGAAACTGTGCTTGAGGTCACGTTGTCCCTTTGCAACGCCGCCTGATCGCGATGGTAGCGGTCGGCGAGCAAGTCACGGGTTGCGCCAAGAACTTTCTGAAGCTGACCATCGGTGCGGACCTGAATGAACAACTCCCTGGCCTTTTCGGCCACCTGCCATTCCTGCCAGAGGATATTCAGATTGACCTGCTTCTGCTGCGCTTTGGCCGCGGCCTTGGCCGCGCCGCGAGTAATCAGGGCCTGAATGTCCTCGCTCAGGCCAAGAG
>JBOGMA010000221.1:0-5535 GCA_050746465.1 Acidobacteriaceae bacterium | reverse complement strand
ACGGATCCTCAGATGGTGCACAATGAAGAACTTATGGCATCGGCGATAGCCCGCACGCTGAAGAACAATCCAGGCCTTCAGGGCTACGACTTCGGCAATGAGGTGAACGTACTGGTCGGCGCGATGCAACTGCACGTTACACAGCAACAGGTCAACGACTGGATGCACAGCATCTACGAGGCCTTCCGCCGTGAGGACCCTCATCACCCAATCACGAATGGCGTGGGCGATTTCAGCGGCGTCTTCGACATCAACGCGATCGCAGCCAATGCGGATTTCATGTCGGTGCATTACTATCCGTACTTCAGTGGCACCATACTGCAGGATCCCTGGATCGGGCAGAGAACCACCTATGGTTTGGATTATCTCGTCGCGTATGCAGCCATGACCGGCAAGCCCGTTCTGGTGCAGGAAACCGGCATCTGCCAGGAGTGGATGCCCGACTTCGAAATTCCGAAATACCTCCGGCTCACGCTGATGAGCACCTGGGCCGAAGGCGCAGCGGGATATTTTTGGTGGGGATCCAATGACATCAGTCATGACTACCATCCGCACGCGCAGTACGTAGACCTCAGTCATTCCACGAGCACGTTCGCCCATGGCGACTTCCCCTCGTTGGAATACAACTTCGGACTGCTTACTACACAGGACCAGCCCAAGCCGAATGGCTTGGAGTATGCGCGCTGGAACGCGGTGATTCAACAACTGGGCCTGGGTTGGAAGAATGATCTTCCCGTTACCTATCTCCTCTATCCCGACCACGCCAAAGGCTCAATGGCGCGTAGCGATACCATGACGGCGTTCACCCTCGCGAAGCAGGCTCACCTCGAAGTAAGAATGTGGCCGGAGGACAAGTCGATTCCAGGGGACGCTACCTCCGTGATCATTGCCGGGTTTTCCTTGTCAAATCAGGGAAAGACCATGGTCACCCGGTATCTCCATCGCGGCGGGGTAGTTTACCAATCCGAAGACTGCGATTTTCCTCAGGTTCTAACCGTCAGTGGGAATACAAGTCAGGTCGACAAGCCCGTCTTTGTGGCGGCTCAAGCAGCGGGAGCCTTTTCCATCGGCCAGCACATTCGCGTCAATGCGCCATTGCAACTGGCGAATGTGTCTCCGATCGCCGGACAGCAGGTGACGATGCTGCTCGGCATGTCCTCCCCGGAGCAGCATGACGATTCGCGCCACTTTCACATACCGTCGCGAGGGATACTCTTCCGCGCTGCCGTTGATGGTGGAACCTATTACTATCTCGCCACCAATCTAGAGCACGCATTGGCCGGCACCTACGATCCCTGGCAGAAGGATGAATCGAATCTGATCTATTCCGTCTTGAATCCCGCGACTCCCGTCGCCATTGATTCGAAATATGTGGAATTTGAGGCGAAATCGCGCGGCAGCCAGCGGCTCTTTCTGCTGCTCGACCACTCGAACCGCTTTCAGGATGTTGTGCTCCGGTCGGCGAAGCCTCTGCACCTCGAGAACTACATCACGCATGCATCGGTCGGAGACGGCACCGAAATTCCTATCCGCTTGATGCCGGGTGAGGTTTTGGTGGCCTTGGAGCGGTGATACAGCACTAGCTGGAGTAGAGACTACGCTGTAAATCTACTCCGCGGCCAGAGCTATTCGAATCCGGACACGAGAATGTTCCAGAGAACAGCATTCGCTTTCTGCGCGTCCTCTGTGGTGGAGGTTCTATCGACTTACTTTCAACATTACGACGCCGTGCGCCGGCACGTTCACCGTGTACTGCCCGTTCGTCGGCGCAACGTCGGTGTGAGTCCAGAGATCCCGCAGTTTCGCATGAGGCCCAAAGCCGATGGCTTTCAGCTTAAGCGTCACTTTGTGGGAAACGATATCTCGGTTGAAGAGGCCCGCTGCCACCGCTCCGCCCGTCAGTGGCTTCATCCAGATTTCCGTCGCCCCCTGGACGGACGCCCGTGTGCCTTCCTTGCCAAGCCGGTCCTGATCCACCGCGATCACCTCCCGGTTGGTCAGGATCGATAGTGTTTGCGGCGACATATGGCTGAGGTCATTGCCGGCGATCAGCGGTGCTGCCAGAATTGCCCAAAGGCTCATGTGCGTCTTTTCCTCGTCGAAGCTCATGCCGCCATTACCGATCTCCAGCATGTCCGGGTCATTCCAGTGTCCCGGCCCCGCGTATTTCGCCATGCCGATCTGGTTGAAGCCGATATCGGACATCCGCTCATAGGTGTCCCTGATGTCCCCCGTTGTCCGCCAGAGATTTCCGCCCATGGACGCGCCCCAAGTCCACACGTGGTCGCGCCCATACTGGCAAAGGCTGAAGGAGATCGGATGTCCCGTCGCCTCCAGTGCCCTATGCATCTTTGCGTACGCGGCAATCATTATCTCGTTCTGCTTCTGCCAATTATTGGGCGCTTCTTTATCCATAATTCCGTTAAAGCTGCACAAGTCATACTTAAGGTAGTCGATGCCCCACTTCGCGTACGTTTCGGCGTCCTGCTGCTCGTGCCCGTAGCTGCCAGCGTATCCCGCGCAAGTCTTCGGCCCCGGCGACGAATAGATTCCTAGTTTCAGTCCCTTGGAGTGCACGTAGTCTGCCAGAGCTTTCATGTCTGGAAATTTACTGTTGGGATGGATGAAGCCCTGCGCGTCCCGCTTGCCCTCCCAAGTATCGTCAATGTTGATGTACTCATAGCCTGCGGCCTTCATCCCGCTGGCCACCATGGCGTCCGCCGCCGCCCGCACGTCGGCATCATTTACGCTGCCGGAAAAATGGTTCCAACTGTTCCATCCCATCGGCGGAGTCGCCGCCGCCGCGGGCTCCTGCGCCGGTGCCGCAGGTCCGAGCGCTAGTATCATGAATACGGCTACGATCAGCCTAGGTTTCGACATTAAAGGTCCTTCGGACATTCTCTAAGTGGAATCGTTCGTCTATTGCAGCAGAGCACATTCAGCGGGATGTGTATGTTCGCCGGCTACGCCTGAGCGACGATCTCCCTCCGGCGCCCGCGACTTTCAGTACGCCTTCCAAACCGTGAACCGCTTGATGTAGACCGGGTCCTTCGACGAGGTATGGGAGCTGATAGAAACGCCACCACCCCAGACTTCCAACTCTTGCTGCATCCATCCCGCATAGCAGTACGCTCCACTGCTCCATGATGGGTCATTAATTGGCACCGGATGGTCCACGATCGGCTTGCCATCGATGTACGCCTCCAACGAACCTTGCTTACCTAGGTGGTCGTTGCGCCAAAACAGCCCGTAAGTGTGAAAGCCGGCCGAGAGGTCCGGACTTCCTGCCGCGCTGTAGGTAGTCTGAATGACCGTATGCAATCCCTGCGGCTGATCGTGGACCACGTAATGCGCCTTCGAACTGTCGGCGACGCTGAGGACCTTCTCGGCAACATCCACCTCGGATGAATCGCTGCACTGATGTCGGACGAGGGTTGTGCACCAAAGGTCAATGTGCCAGCCATCACCCTCACCGTGGCGGTCCGTCGGCAATTTGGCTTGCCACTCGACAAAAGAACCAGGATGGATGGTGATCTTTCCGTAGCTCTGGATGTCGGCCATCTTGTTGTCGTGGTATTTGAGGTCGCCCGGCGCGGCGTGGGTCGCCTGAATCACCAATCCGTTGCCAGGGACAATCGTTGCAAATGGCGGCCTCGGATAAGTGCCGAAGTAACTCTTACAGTCGTCCCCAGTATAACCGCAGCTTGTGGCAGGTGTACGGCAAAAGCCTGACGGCATACCGCCACCGGTGCCTCCATTCCAAAGTGCCTGGTTGATGGAATTGTCCTGGTCAAAGTTATCGTTGGCCTGAACGTGCCAGTCTTGACCAGAAGGTGGCGCTACGCCAAGCGGGCGACGTTTCCCGCTACTGTCCGCGGAGCTGCGAATATGTGGGCTATTCCGGTGCGCGGTGAAATTATGGGCGGAAACGGAGTCAGCCGCCGTATTGCCTTGCGTCGATCCAGTTTGACCCCAACTCGGGGCTGCGAAGAAGCATAGGCTGGCAAGTACGATAAAAATTGACGCGTGGGCCATTCTGTTGTCCCACCTGGTGGTCGGCGCTGTGTTATAGCCAGCAAAGCTGAGTTCAGGGTTGCCCGTCACTTACTATTCCTCCGAAAATGCATTCTTTCGGTGCTGCAGCGATTCCTGCTCTATGCGTGCCTGGTTCAGCCCGTTATTGCATCAGTTCGACACAAACCAGCACGCGTCGATTTCGGGGATAATCGCTCGCCCCATCGATTCTTTGAAACGAATTGGATAGTGGTGCCGCGCGGCTACATGCCATTGCGAAGCGATTCTTGCGATTTAGCAAGCGCTTCCAACCATCCTGATTCCAAACGCACAGTCTTGTCAAGGTCGGCGAGGACCGACATACCGGCACTGCCCATCCGTGATCAGTCACTGCGCGTACCCGGAGGCTTAAGGTCAGGTCAAAGTCCGTTCTGCGACGGGAGCCTTCCGGAGTTGTCGGAGGATTTCTCAAATGTGATTGCGGATTTTCTCCGCGCCCATGCTTGCGGCCAACGGTTGTCAAACCTCCGAACACAAAAAGCACGAACTGGCCTTCTGAAGACAAATCGAGTTGACAAAGTCGCTATTTGATCCAATAATAGGAAGCGCTTCCGACTGGTGGCAAAGCAGAACGAATGAACAGAAGAAATTTTATTGCTAATTCCGGAGCAGCTCTCTTCTTACCAGCCGCTCTTACCAAGTCAGGTTTGGCTGCAGCTGGCAGTTCCTCCTCTTTTCCGGCCGCCTCCTCGACGGATCAAACCTATGCGGCAGAAATGCCGAATATGCTTGAGTCGTACCTTACGCGGAAGCTCATTCGCATTGCGGAAAAATGGGACCGGAAACGAGATCTCCTGACAACCGCGGCAGATGTAGAGGCCCGCAACGCTTTCGTTCGAGAAAAACTTCTCCTGATGCTGGGCGGCTTTCCGGAACGCAATCCTCCGCACGCCACCACGGTAAACGTGGCACAGAAAGACGGCTACAAAGTAGAAAATGTGATGTTCTGCAGCCGTCCGGACTTCTGGGTGACCGGCAACCTCTATATTCCGACCACGGGCAGCGGCCCCTTCCCGGCGATTATCTCGCCGTGCGGGCATTATCCGCTGGCCAGGATGATCCCTCAGTACCAGAGTGCCTACATCAGCCTCGTTAAGAGCGGTTTTGTTGTTCTGGCTTATGATCCGATCGGTCAGGGTGAGCGAAGGGAGTACTGGAATCCTGCGACGAACATTACCGAAGTGGGCGGACCTGTTTTCGAGCACTCTATGCCCGGACAAGAATTGGTGCTGCTAGGCCAGACTCTAACCGGCTATTTCGTCTGGGATGGGATGAGGGCCATCGATTATCTGCTTACTCGGCCTGAAGTCGATTCGAAGAAGATAGGGTGTGCCGGCCACTCCGGAGGCGGCACGATGACGAAGTTCATCAGCGTGGCCGATCCGAGAGTTCAATGCGCGGCCATCCTGGAAGGTGGTACGGCCAACGCGTCGTATCGCTCGATCGGGTTCGGAGATATCG